>JANOTJ010000365.1:0-6361 GCA_031416295.1 Chloroflexota bacterium | reverse complement strand
GGGCGCTTGTCGCGGGTGCTCGTCGATGGCGTTGATCACACCGCGGACGTGCGCAGTCCGGCCGTCGATGCCGCCGTGTCGGCGGTCTCGGCGATCCCCGAGGTCCGAGCCGCCCTCCTCGAGCGCCAGCGCGCCCTGGCGGCCGGAGGCGGGATCATCATGGCCGGCCGGGATATCGGCACGATCGTGCTTCCCGATGCGGAGCTCAAGCTGTACCTGGACGCCTCGGTCGAGGAACGTGCCCGTCGACGGGCCGAAGAGCGCGGCATCGGACCCAGCGGCCCGGAAGCGCACGGCATCCTCGAGGCGCTGCGCCGCCGAGACCGGCTGGACAGCGCGCGCGCGGTCGCCCCGCTGCGGATCGCGCCAGACGCCCGGATCCTGACCACGGACGGCAATGCTTTCGAGGACAGCGTGGACGCGGTCGTCGGGGCCATCCGGGACGTGGAGGCGCGCCGGTCGGCCGGCGCGCCAGGGTCCGCCGATGGGTGACGAGGTGGGCGGGAGGCCCCGCGCCGGGTCCATCCCGGAGACACCGCTCACCGGATCCATCCCGCCCTGGATGCACGCCCTCGCGTTCGCCAGCCGTCTCGGGCTCCACGGGCTGACCCGCGTGCGCGTCGAGGGCGCGGTCGATGCCGTCCCGCGCGAGGGGCCGGTGATCCTCGCCGCGAACCATGCCTCCAATCTCGATGCCATCGTGATGGCCGCGCTGGTGCTGCCCAGGATCGGCCGGCGCTTCCAGTGGCTGGGCAAGAAGGAGCTCTTCGGCTGGCCGATCCTCGGCTGGGTGGCGCGCAACGGCGGCGTCCACCCGGTGGACCGGGGCACGGCCGATGTGGAGGCCTTTCGGCTGGCCAAGCGCATCCTGGATGAGGGCCACATCCTGTTCGTCTTCCCGGAGGGCACACGCAGCCCCGACGGGGTGCTCCACGAGGCCCGCGACGGGGTTTCCGTCCTGGCCCTGCGCACGGATGCGCCGATCGTCCCGGTCGGCATCGCCGGATCGCATCGGGTCTGGCCAAGGGGTCAGAAGCTGCCCCACCCGGGCGGCCGCGTCACCATCCGGGTGGGGACGCCGTTCCGCCTCTCGGAAGTCCTCCCCGAAGGCACGGACCGGCGAGCCGGCAAGGGACTCGCCACGACCCACATCATGCGCCGCATCGCTGCCCTGCTGCCCCCGGAGCAGCGCGGACCATACGCCGATACCGAGGTCCGACCCATCCGGCCGCCCGCCCCGCCCGAACGCTGAACGAGGGGCCCGAGTGGGGCCCGTGCGATAATCCGGTGATGGGAATGGTGCAGGAAGTCCGGATCGCGCGACGTACCGGCTTCTGTTATGGCGTTCGAGAAGCGATCGACAAGGCCAAAGAAGCGTCGGCTGCGGGCAAGGCGACGCATACCCTCGGACAGGTCGTTCACAACGAGGGCGTCGTCAACGACCTCCAGCGCCTGGGCATCAAGACCGTCGAGACCCTCGACGACGTCGATCACGGCGCGGCTGTGGTCATCCGCGCGCACGGCGTCCGGCCGGACGTCATGGAACGGGCCAACGCGCGCGGCCTGGAAGTCATCGATGGGACGTGCACCTGGGTGATCCAGGAACACCGCGAGCTGACTCGTCTCGTGGAGGAGGGCTACACGATCGTGCTGCTGGGCACGCCCAAGCACGCCGAGGTCGTGGGCATGCTCGGCTTCGCCCCCGGCGCCATCGTCGTGGACGAGGAGGAGGAGTGGGCGGCGGCCATCCCGCGCAAGAAGCGCATGGCCCTCATCAGCCAGTCCACCCAGCCGCCCTGGAAGTTCGAGAAGCTCGCCGCCTTCATGGTCTCGCGGGCCCACGAACTCAAGATCGTCAACACGGTCTGTCCGGTCACGATCCGCCGCCAGGAAGACACCATGGAGACGGCGCGCGAGGTGGACATGATGATCGTCGTGGGCGGGCGCTCCAGCGCCAACACCAAGGAACTCACCCGGCTGTGCGAGATCGCCGGGACCCGCGCGGTCCAGATCGAGAGCGTCCACGACCTGACGGATGCAAGCGTCTTCGAGGGCGCGCGCATCGTCGGGGTCACCGGCGGCACGTCCACGCCGATCGAGGACCTGCGTGATGTGGTCGAGCGCATCTTCGAGATCGCGGGCACGACCGAGGCCCATGCCCGGGCCAGCGAGCTCGCCACTGCGGCCCTGGAGCGGGCCGCGACGCCGGCCGGCCGGACCACCTCGCTCCCGAACCTCAGCGCTCGATCCGCCGCCGGCGCCGCGTGAGCGCGCCCGCCAAACGGCCCGGTGGCGCGACCACGACGAGGCTCGGTGGCGCGCTTCCTGTCGTGGCCATCGTGGGCCGCCCGAACGTCGGCAAGAGCACGCTTTTCAATCGCATCATCGGCTCGCGCACGGCCATCGTGGAGGATCGAGCGCGGACCACCCGTGACCGCCTGTACGGCGACGCGGAGTGGAACGGGCGTCGCTTCGTCATCGTGGACACCGGCGGCCTCGAACAGGACCCGGGCGATCCCATCGAGGCGCGCGTCCAGGAACAGGCCCGCCTGGCCATCGCCGAGGCCGACGTCATCGTTTTCGTGACCGACGCGGTCAGCGGCCTGACCCCAGCCGACCTGGAGGCCGCAGCGCTCCTGCGCCGGGCCTCGGCGCCCGTGGTCGTGGCCGTCAACAAGGCCGACAACGAGAAGCGCGAGCTCGATGGCCTGGAGTTCCACAACCTGGGCTGGGACGAGACCTATCCGATCTCGGCCACCCACGGCCGGGGCACGGGCGACCTGCTCGATGTCATCGTCTGGTCCCTGCCACCGGAGACCGAGGCCGAACTCGCCCGCAAGGCCCGTGACACGCAGGCCGAGGCGTGGGCCGACGAGGTCGCGGCGGGACGCCTGGAACCGTTCGTCGTGGGCGACCCCGAGGGCGACGCCGAGGGCACCGATGACGCCGATGCGGACGCGGTCGCGTCGAGCCTGGACCCGGAAGCCGCGAAGTGGGACGCGGCCATCGCCGCCGAGGCCGACACGCGTCCGGCCGCGATCGCCTTTGTCGGTCGCCCGAATGTGGGCAAGTCCAGCCTGCTCAACGCGCTCCTTGGGGAGGACCGGGCGATCGTCTCGGAGATCCCCGGGACGACCCGCGACGCCATCGATACGCGATTGGCCTGGGGACGCAGCGAGATCGTGCTCATCGATACGGCGGGCATCCGGCGGCGCGGCAAGGTCGCGTCGGGTCCGGCCGCGGAACGCTATTCGACCCTGCGCGCGCTCTCGGCGCTGTCGCGAGCGGATGTCGCCGTTCTCGTGGTCGATGCCGTGGAGGGCCTGACGGCGCAGGACGCGCACGTCGCGGGCTACGCCGTGGATGAGGGCAAGGGCCTGGTCGTGGCGGTCAACAAGTGGGACCTCGTCGCCGAAAAGACGGACCGGACCTTCGATCAGTACGTCGAGTGGATCCGCAACGAGGTGCCGTTCCTGGAGTTCGCGCCGATCGTGTCCATCAGCGCCAAGACCGGCCAGCGCGTGGACAAGGTCCTGGAACTGGCCATCGACATCTGGGCGGAACGACGCCGCCGCATCTCGACGGGCGAGCTCAACCGGCTGTTGCTGACGGCCACGGAGCGGACGCCGCCACCGCCGGTCCGCGGACGCCGACCCAAGCTCTTCTACATGACCCAGGCCGCCATCGGGCCGCCGACCTTCGTGTTCTTCTGCTCGGATGCATCGCTCGTGCACTTCTCCTACCGGCGCTACCTGGAGAATCGACTGCGCGACACCTTCGGGTTCGATGGCACGCCGCTGCGGCTCGTCTTCCGGGACCGGACGTCGGTCAAGCTGCCCAAGCGTCGCAAGGCGCGGTCCGCGACCCCCAAGGGCACCCGTCGGACCGCCTCGGGTCGGAACAAGCGCCCGGGCTGATGGGCGACGCGACGCCGCGCGTCGGGGCCGCCCGCGCCGCCGTCATCGGTGCCGGCGCGTGGGGGACCACGATGGCCGCCCTCATCGCTCGCCAGGAGCCCGTTACGCTGCTGTGTCGAGACGCGGCGCAGGCCCTGGAGATCGAGACGTCACGGCGCAACGAGCGACGCCTGCCGGGCATCGAGCTGCCGGCTGGACTGCACGCCACGGCCGACGTCGACGAACTCGGCGCTGCCGTCGATCTGGTGGTCTTCGCCGTACCGTCCGCGTACCTGCGAGCCGAGGTCGGGCGGGTCGCATCGGTCATCCCGGGATCGGCCGACCTCGTGTCGCTGGTCAAGGGCCTGGAGGCTGGGTCGCTCGCCCGGATGAGCGAGGTGATCGCGTCAGCCGGGGGGTTCGCGCCCGAACGCGTCGCCGTCCTGTCCGGCCCCAACCTCGCCTCGGAGATCGCTCGCGGGCTGCCGGCGTCCGCAGTCGTGGCCGCCTCGGACGGGGAGCTGGCGGCGCGCGTCGCGGAGCGCCTGTCGCGTCGCGAATTCCGGCTGTATGTCAACCGTGACGTGCTCGGCGTCGAACTGTGCGGCGCGCTCAAGAACGTCATCGCCATCGCCGCCGGTGCCGCCGACGGCCTCGGCTTCGGCGACAACGGCAAGGCCTCGTTGATGACTCGCGGCCTGGCCGAGATGATGCGCGTGGGCATCGCCGCCGGGGCCAATCCGTTGACCTTCGCGGGTCTGGCGGGCATCGGCGACGTCATCGCCACGTGTGGGTCCACGCTGTCCCGGAACCACCGGTTGGGCGAGGAACTGGCCCGCGGCCGGTCGTGGTCGGAGCTCGAGGCGTCCCTGCCGGGCACGGCCGAGGGCGCCTACACCGTGGAAGCGGCGCTGGCCTACGCGGACCGGCTCGGCGTGGAGATGCCCATCGCCCGGGAAGTGCATCGGGCGCTGTTCGAGGGGAAGTCTGTCCAGCGTTGCCTCATCGATCTCCTGTCGCGCGAGTCGAAGGACGAGCTCGTGGACCTCGGGCTATGGGTGGATCGCCTCCGGGGCTGAGGTCGCGGACCCTGGGGGTCGTCGTCCCGCGGTGGTAGACTCGCGGCCTGTCGGGGCGTGGCGCAGTCTGGTAGCGCACCAGTCTGGGGGACTGGTGGTCGTCGGTTCAAATCCGGCCGCCCCGACCAAATTCGAGCGTGAAAGCGGGCCTGTCGAAGGTCGCGGCCCGGTGGCCAGGTCACCGGGCCTGAGGGTCTTGCCGATGCCGTTCCGGAGCATCCTGGGACTCGTCCTGTGCGTGCAGGTCGTCGCCGCGTGCGCGAGCGACCCGGTCCCGACGTCGGCCCTGCCCGGCGCGCCACTCGTGCTGCGCTTGGCGATCGGCGACTTCGGCTGCGACACGATCCGGGTCGACTATGACAGCGTCACCTTCCGGATCGATCCGACCGCGGAGGAGCACGTTTTCGGCATCACCGACACGGGCCGGATGCTGCTGACCTACTGGTCCGCGGGGTTCGTGCCGGGCACGGCCGACGATCCCGTCATCCGCGACCCGGCGGGTGAGGTGGTGGCTCGCGACGGGGACGTGTTGCCGATCCCGCCGGCCGACTGGCCCCGCCTGCATGGCCACTTCGTGTGCCCGTCCACCGACACGCTCTACATCCTGCTCGAGGATCCAGCCTAGAGAGACCCCGGACCGCATCGACCCGTCGGGAGAACCGGCGAGCCCGTTCGCGACGTATCCACGGGCAGGGATGGTTCGAGTCGGCACGCCCCCGATGCCGCCAGCCGCCCCGCACGTGGAGGTGCCCCAAATGCGCTCGTTCCGACTGCTCGCCGCACTCGCCCTGGTCGGCGGCCTGCTCTTCGCCACGACGGCGGCCGCGTCGGCCACCGGTGGCCGACCGTTCACGACGACACTCAGCGGCGCCGAGGAGGTTCCGGCGCCTGGCGATGCCGACGGCACCGGCTGGGCGAAGATCACGGTCAACCCGGGTCTCGGCAAGGTCTGCTACTGGCTCGAGGTCAGCGGCATCGCGCCGGCGACCGCCGCGCACATCCATCGAGCGCCCACGGGCGTCGCCGGTGGCGTGGTCGTCCCGCTCACCGCCCCCACGAACGGAACGTCCAGTGGCTGCGCGGACGTCTCGCGCGAGCTCGCGATGGCCATCCTGACCGACCCGTCGGCCTACTACGTCAACGTCCACAACGCCGGCCATCCGGCCGGTGCCCTGCGCGGTCAGCTCGGCGACTGACCGCCCTCTCGCCGCTCCCGCGTCGACGCCAGGGGTCCGGGGGCTCCTGGCGTCGTCATGTCCGGCTCTCGGACGCCTAGAATGGCGAAGGTTCCGCCGCCAGAGGGGAAACATGTCGCAGCCACCGGACGATCGACGCGCCCTGCCGTGGGAGACGCCCCCCGAGCCTTTGCCCGGGGACGCCCCGACG
>JANOTJ010000364.1:0-3243 GCA_031416295.1 Chloroflexota bacterium | reverse complement strand
CCTTGTACTCAACAGGAGCGTCGAGCACGACCGTGGTGGTTCCGTTCAGCGTGTGGTAGGCCACGGTCGCCATCTGGAACATGTATTCGCTGGAGGTGTTGACCAGCGGGTTGTTCGGATTGAGCTCCGACTTGTCGACCGCAAAGCCCCAGTCGTTGACCAGGAGGGCCATGATCTTGTCGGCGCCGGCGGTCTCGCCGCGGTCGACGAGCTGGCCCTGATCGTTGTAGCTGAGCGTGACGTTCTGCGCCACGCTGAATGCCTGGAGCGCCTGTGCTCCCTGGCTCGTCTTGTAGAAGGCGAACCCACCGATCGCGATGAACCCGAGCCCGACGACTGCCACGAGAACTCCGAGACTCTTCAATCGACTGTTCACGATACCCATCCTTTGCTGACTGCTGCTACTTCGTTCTGTCTACCGCCAGCGTCGGCGATGGGCTGGATCGCGGCAGGGGCCATGCCGACCCATCTGAAGGCCAATGGACCCCTCCCCGGGGGCCACATGACAGGGTGACCTCCGCCACGGCGGGTCCGCGAGACGCTCGCGCAGCCGCCGCCGCTTCGCTGCTCAGCCGTCCAGCCATCCAGCCGCGACCAGGACGCCGGAACCGCGCTGTGCAACACCACAGTGGCCGGGTACGCTGTCAGTCGGCCGGAGTGGCGGAACTGGCAGACGCAGCGGACTTAAAATCCGCCGCCCGCAAGGGCGTCCGAGTTCAAATCTCGGCTCCGGCACCACCCTGGGATGGCGGTGGCAACAAGCTTGGGGGCGCCTGACGCTCGGGGCTGTCATCGATGGCCTGGGGAGGCGATCCGCGCGAGTGCGGATCACTCGCAGGGTCTCCCGCGCGCGGCGGCGGATGACGAGGGCCGGCGATCGGCAATTTGCCCTTGCAGAAGTGACAGTGCTGGTAACGGGCAGTTCGGCGGGTCCGGATGCCGATCCGCCGGATCGATCGGGGGAATCCGTGCGTGGCGGTTGATCGAATCCGCGCGGATCGGCAAGCAAGTGGCCCATAACAGCAGTGGTGGTGCTGATAGGGAAAATCCGCGTCCCCGGTCACGCAGCCAGCAGTGCCGAAGGTCGCCGCGCCCGCACCCCGCGCGCGCGCCACCCCGTGCGCCGCGACCGCCTCGCCGGCGCCCGTGCGGGGGTCGCCTCAGCGGCGACGGCCGAACAGGCCACCCTTCTTCGAGGCCGGCTCGGTCGGCACGGTGTAGCCGTCGTGGCCGAAGGCACTGGCGCTGAGCCGGATCAGGCGCTCGGCCGGCGCGGAACGTGGCGCTCCGAGGACGATCGGCACGCCTTCGCTGACGGCCTTCAGGTAGAGGAACGGGTCGTACGGCAGGTCAGTCGAGATGCGCGTGCCCAGCGCCGACTCGATGTCGCGCGGCTTGAGGATCTCGCGGGCGAACATGTTGTTGAGCACGAACAGGGCCTTGCTGCCGATGGCTCCAGCCTCGTTGAGGTAGTCCAGCAGCGCATGCACGGCCTTGAGTGCCGGGATCTCCGGGTAGACCGGCAGGACCACGGTCTCGGCTGCCTCGAACGCGGTCATCACCCGCTCGTCGAGGTGCGACCCGCAATCGATGACGATCCGCTCGTAGCCCTCGAGGAGCGTCCGCAGCAGGTGGCCGATGTGCTCGGGCGTGATGAGCTCCGCGGCCTCGGGCATGGTCGGTGCGGCCAGGACGTGCAGCCCGGAGTCGTGGCGCATCGCATACGTGCGCAGGAGCTCCGGCTCGCGCATCGCGGCATCGTCGCGGATGACGTCGGCGATGGTCTGCTTGGGATCCAGGTTGAGATGCGTGGCCGCGCCGCCGAACTGGAGGTCGAGGTCCACCAGGACGACCTTGTCCGGAGCTCGCTGGGCGGCCGCCAGGGCGATGTTCACGGCGATGGTCGTCGTGCCCACCCCGCCCTTGGGGCTGTAGACCGCCACGATGCGGCGCGCCCGGGCCATCGTCAGGCCGTCTGATGAGATCACCGGCGAGAGGTCCTTGGATCGCTGGAAGCGGAGCAGCAGGGCCTCGACGCGGGCCTCGACCTCGCGAGTGTCGAAGGGTCGGGAGATGACATCGTCGGCGCCGGCCTCGAGGAAGCCGATACGCTCCTCCACGTCGGTCGTCGAGGCCACGCACAGGACGGGCACGGCGGCCATGGCCGGGGTGGCCCGGATCTCGCGACACAGCTCGACGCCGCTCTTGCCGCCCTTGGCAGCATCGACACCACGATCGATGACGACAAGCCGGTGTTCCACGACCAGACTGAACGCCGCGTCTGCATCGGCAAGCCGGGTGACGGCGTACCCGGCGGTGGTCAGGATGGGGCCCAGCGAGTCGGTGCTGGCGGCATCCATTTCGATGACGAGGATGGTGCTTGCGGGCACGGGGCCTCCCGGAGCGCGGTGGACTGACAGGCGCCGACGGGTCGTCGGCGGAACGGCGCTGAGGATACAACGGACGCTCGTGCTAGACTTCGAGCCTGTCCTTTCCGCTCCGTGTCGATCGTTTCTGCGATGGCAACGGGGCAACCCCATTGGAAGGAGTGTTCTGCGCGCATGCGCCGCTACGAACTCATGCTCATCGTCAGGCCGGACGTGCCGGATGACAAGGCCCAGGCGGTCATCGACCGCACGACCCGCCAGATCACGACCGCGGGTGGCCAGATCCTCAAGGTCGCCCCATGGGGCCGACGCCGTCTGGCGTATCCCATCGAGCGCCACCGCGAGGGCTCATACCACATCATCCTCTTCCAGTCGCCATCGACCACGATCGCGGAGCTGGAACACACCCTGCTTATCACCGAAGAGGTGCTTCGGCACCTCATCACCCGCGACGATCGCCCGGCGAAGTCGGGCCGCCGCGAAGACGGTGAGGGACCTGAGGGCGCCGATGACGACGTCATCCCGCTCGGACTCGATGAGGACATCGACGACGACGTGATCGGGCGCATCGACGAGTCCGAGAGCGAAGCGGCTCCCGCCGCTATCGACTGAGGGGCACGACGATGGCCTTCTCCAAGGTGATGTTCATCGGCAATCTCGGGCGCGATCCCGAGATGCGCTATACGCCCAACGGCAAGGCCGTGACCGAGTTCAGCGTCGCCGTGACGCATCGCGGCCGCGACCCACAGACAGGCGAGTGGGCCGACCTTGGGACCGACTGGTTCCGGGTCAGTATCTGGGGCGACCGGGCCGAGCGTGCCGCGGACGAGTTCCGCAAGGGCATGCGCGTGCTCGT
>JANOTJ010000363.1:0-1568 GCA_031416295.1 Chloroflexota bacterium | reverse complement strand
GCAAGGTCGTTCGCCTCTGACCCGGAGTTGACGAAGAAGACCGTATCGAGCCCCGGTGGGCACGTCGCGATGAGCCGCTCGGCGAGGCGGATGGCTCCTTCATGCAGGTAGCGCAGGTTCGTATTCAGGCGCCGGGCCTGGCGCGCGATCGCCTCCGTGACGCGTGGATGGTTGTGCCCCACGCACGGAACGTTGTTGTAGGCATCCAGGTAGCGCCGACCGTCGACGTCGGTCATCCAGACGCCATCTGCATCGACCAGGTGGATCGGCGTCTCATAGGTCAACGCTTCGAGTGCCGGGCCCATCGTCGTCGCCCGCCGCGCGGCCAGTGAGCCCGGACCCGCAGGCGATGCCGGCAGATCTGCCCCGAACCGTCGGGCGACCTCGTCCCAGCCGACCTCCAGGAGTGTCGAGATCGTTCGCGCCACGGGGTCGTTATAGCGCTCGGCGAAGGCAGCGTCCTCAAGGCCCCGGTCCGACCGCCAGGACGAGATCGCGATGGTGACCGCCGCACGCGCCGCCAGAAGCTCGCCAAGCAGACGGAGTTCCAGCGGTTCCAGGGGCGTGACGCGCTGGTAGCCGTCCAGCACCAGGCGGGCGGAGCGGAACAGGTCAGGGCCTCGGCCGTTGAGCAGCGAATCGAGAAGGCTTGCGATATCGACGATCAGCGCCGAGTAGCACATGTCTCCGAAGTCCACGATGCCGGTGATCCGGCCCGCGTCGTCCACCAGGGCGTTGTCGGTGGTCAGGTCGCTGTGGATGACCTGCGCCCGCAGGGCGGGCCAGGCAGGCGCGACGACCTCGTCGAACCGGTCCAGGACCTGCTCCACGAGTGCTCGCTGCTCGACGTTGCGGATGGTGCCCACCATGGCGCGCGTTCTCGGGGCGTGCTGGACGTCCCACAACATCGTTCGCTGTGCGGCCGGATGGAAGAAGCTGCGCAGTGCACGGCCCACCCGAGCCGTGGTCTCTCCCCATGCGCCCAGGGCCGCATCCGAGAGTGCCAGCGGATCCGATCGTTGGTGTCCAGGAAGGACATCGTACATCCTGATGTGGTGGCGGCCCCCGCCGTGATCGATGGACGCTCGGCGCGTCGCCGGATCGGCCGCATCGCCGTCGGCGCCGGGCACCCGCCAGGGCAGGGCCAGGGGCAGATCCGGGTCGACGCGCTTGGCATGGAGCACGGCGAGCGACTCCATGTCGAGCGTAGCCGGGTCTTCCGCGGCGTTCGAGAGCTTCATGACCGCGGTCGGCGTCGCCCCGCCGTCGAGCAGGAGGAACGTCTGGTCACGCTCGCTGCCAAGGTTGCGTGCTGCGGCCGCGCGCAGGCCGAACGTCGCGGCCGCGATCCCCAGCACGGCCGGCTCGTCGAACGCGGGTGGGGCGGAAGCGAGGACCGGATCGAAGTCGGCCGGGGCGCTCATCACGGCGATGGTAGCGGTCGCGGGGTCCACCGCGGTACCCGAGCGGGCCTCGGCGAAGGCCCCGGCGAGTCCCCCGGCCAGAGCGAGCCCTCGCGGGCTATGCCATTCGGCCGCATACCGCGACGGCGGACCCGCCTGACAAGG
>JANOTJ010000362.1:0-3955 GCA_031416295.1 Chloroflexota bacterium | reverse complement strand
TCAGCGGCGACGGGGACACGTCCTGGCGTCCGGGGATGCCCGAGATCCCCGGCCAAGAACCGCGCCGAACCACATCGTCGTCGCCTTCGTCACACCTATCCGGAGGGCCCGGGGCTTCCTCCTCCTGGCCACTCGGGGCGGCCGACCACCTGGGCCAGGGCCACGTGCTGACCTGGCCAGCCTGCGCCGGCGGCTCCGGTGCGTCCGTATCGCCCGCGAGGAGGGCATTCCGGCGGCCCTCGCCCTCGGGCTCAGTCGGGCAAGTCTCCATCGCTGGCTCGTGGACCTGATGACCGTCTGACGGGCGTCTCACCCACCCCGGGAACTACACCTGGACCACGATCCAGGGCGGGCACCATCGCGGGCTACCTGGCCGATCGAGCGGCGGTGCCCGGGGTCGTGGCCGGTCTCGGCTACACCCTGCCGTCCATGGCGGTCCTGCTGCTTGACCCGTGGAAGTCGAGTACCTCGTTCGGGCCCTCGCTGTCCGGGCTCGTGCTGCTGCTCGTGATCGCTCCGATCGTCGGGGTCCTTGGCTCGAACGTCGGATCTCGCCTGGCCAGCGGTCCCGCGACGTCTCCGACATGGCTGGTCCGGGGCGTCCTCGTGGCGGTCGTGCTGGTCACCGCGGGCGCCGCCGTGATCGCCGCGCGCACGATCGTCACCGGGTGCGGCCTCGCCGCCTGAGCTCTCAGCGGTGGCGGACGAACCGGGCCCACAGGCGCGAGCCCGCGACGACCGCCCCGATCAGGGCGCCGATGGTCAGGCCGCGCAGGAAGCGCGAGGTCGAGTGATCGTCGCTCATGCCGGACGACCGCCGCCGAGCCCGGACCCCGGTCGCGACGTCGGGCCAAGGACCGCGATGACCGAGACGAGCGCGATGCCGACCCAGGCGAGGACGGATGCCCCGACCAGGTGATAGTCGCCGAGTGCGAGGATCTCGATCCCGAGGCGCTCGGCCAGGGCGTCACCGGCCCATGCTCCAAGGATCGCGGCTGCGACGATCACCGGCAGTCGACCGCCGGCGGAGCCACGGATCAGGACCGACAGCGCGGCATGGAAGGCGCCGACGAGGATCGACAAAACGAGCGCCGGTTCCACGCTCAGGACGCGGCCACGACCGGCTCGCCGGCAGTCGTCGCCGGTGCGTCGGTCGCTGTCGCGAGCCCCGCGGCCACTGGTCGCTCGATGCGGCCGCCGCCCAGGACCTCCTCGCCATCGTAGAGGACGGCAGCCTGGCCGGGAGCCGCAGCCCAGACCGGCGCGTCCGTCTCGATCAGCAAGCGTCGTGCACCCAGCGCGCGGACGGTGGCGCTCACGAGCGCGGCGCGGTGGCGGATGCGGACCGCGGCACGGAACGGGGATGCCGGCACGTCCGGGGCGATAAAGGACGCGCGCTCCAGGACGAATGACGTCACCTCGAGATCCTGGCGACGCCCGAGCTGGATCGTGTTCGAGAGCGGGTCGATCCGCGACACGTAGCGCGCCTCGCCGAGTGCGACCCCGAGTCCGGAGCGCTGGCCCACGGTGTAGGCGGCGATACCCCGGTGCTCCCCCACCCGCTCCCCGTCCACGTCCAGGAGCGCCCCGGGAGCCGGCACCCAGCCGGCACGCTCACGGAGCGCGTCCCGGTAGTCGCCGCCCGGCACGAAGCAGATCTCCTGGCTCTCCGGCTTGTCCGCGGTCACGAGTCCGAGCGAGCGCGCCACCGCGCGAACCTCGGGCTTCGTCAGTTCGCCGAGCGGAAACCGCGCGTGTTCGAGTTGATCCGCGCGCAGCCCATACAGGAAATAGGTCTGGTCCTTGTCCTCGTCACGAGCCCGTCGCAGGCGCGCCCGGCCATCCGCGCCCACCACGCGCCGGGCGTAGTGCCCGGTCGCCACGGCCTCGCACTCGTACAGGTGGCGCGCCCGTCCGAGCAGCGCCCCGAACTTCACATACGTGTTGCAGTCGACGCACGGACTCGGCGTCGCGCCACCAAGGTAGGCGTCCAGGAAGGGCTGGAGGACGCCTGCATCGAACTCGCGTTCGAGATTCATCACGTAGAACGGGATGTCGAGCTGGGCGGCCACCCGCCGCGCGTCGTCGGCGGCGTCCAGTGAACAGCAGCTCTTCTTGAATTCGGAGTAGGAATCGGCGACATCGTGGAGGCGCATCCAGACGCCCACGACCTCGTGTCCCTGCTCGTGCAGGAGCGCCGCAGCCACCGACGAATCCACGCCCCCGGACATCGCGACGAGGATGCGACTCACGCCGTCTGCACTCCCCTGCCGACCGCGCCGACCGCTGCGGCCCGCCCTTCGCCCAGCGGGTCGGCGGCCACGGCGATCGAACCGAACCGCATGGAGGCGACCACGCGCGGCACGACCTCGACGGCCATCGCGACCTCCTGGTCGGTGGTGGTCCGGCCCAGTGACAGGCGCAGCGCACCGCGCGCCTCGTCTTCCGGGTAGCCCATCGCCGTCAGCACGTGGCTGACCTCGGTCGAGCCCGTGGTACAGGCCGATCCGACCGACGCGGCGATGCCCTCGAGGTCGAGTGACAGCGAGACCGAGGTGCCGTCCGTGCCCCTGGCGATGATGGACAGAAGCCCGGGCAGGCGCTCGACCGGATGCCCGGTGGGCTCCACGCCGTCGACCGCCAGGACCGCTTCGCGCAGCCGACCGACCTGGGCACGGAGCCGATCGACCGTTGCTGGGCGCTCGGCGCAGGTCATCTCGTAGGCCGCGGCGAGGCCGACAGCCCCGGCGACGTTCTCTGTGCCGGCTCGCCGATGGCGCTCCTGGGATCCGCCGTGCTGCTGGGCCAGGATGTTCGTCCCGTGACGGATCCACAGCACCCCGACACCCTTGGGCCCCTCGAACTTGTGGGCCCCGAGGGAGACAAGGTCCGCACCGAGCGATCGCACATCAAGCTCGACATATGGCGCGGCCTGGACCGCGTCCACGTGGAGGAGCACGCCCTTGCGTGCCCGGACACGCTCGGCAAGCTCCGTGATCGGCTGGATGGTGCCGACCTCGTTGTTGGCGAGCATGATCGAAACCAGGATGGTCCGGTCCGAGAGCGCGGCCTCGAGCTGATCCGGGTCCACCCGACCGTAGCGGTCCACCGGCAGTTCCAGGACCTCGAAGCCGAACTTCTCGAGATACCGGAGCGTGTGCCCGACGGCGTGATGCTCCACGGCCGACGTCACGATTCGATGGCCGCGTGCCTTGCCCGCCCACGCGGCGCCCTTCAGGGCGAGGTTGTTGGCCTCCGTCCCACCAGACGTGAACACGAGTTCGCGCGACTCGGCACCGAGCGCATGCGCCAGTCGCTCGTGCGCCTCGTCCAGGCCCGACCGGGCCGCCCGCCCGAAGGCGTGCGCCGACGACGGGTTGCCGAAGGACTCGGTCAGGTACGGCAGCATCGCGTCCAGGACCTCGCGCCGCAGCGGGGTCGTGGCCGCGTGATCAAGGTAGATGGCCATCGAGCGCAGATTGTACGCCGGGCTCGAGACCGGCCCGCTCGGGCCTCTCGAGCCGCGCTCCCCTACGCCTGGAACGCCCGGCGCCGAACCCGAGGCGCGTCAGCCCAGGGACTCCGCCTCACTGTCGACGACCCGCGACAGGTCGTAGGCGCGGCCGCGCTCACGGTCGCGCTCATGCCGGGCCATCAGGCGTTTGCGCAGCCGGATCGACAGCGGGGTCACCTCGACGAGTTCGTCGTCGGAGATGAACTCGAGCGCGGTCTCCAGCGTGATCGGGCGGGCCGGCGTGAGCCGCAGCGACTCGTCATGGGAGTGCGTCCGGATGTTGGAGAGCTTCTTCTCCTTGGTCGGGTTGCATTCCATGTCGCCCGAGCGGGAGTTCTCCCCGACGATCATGCCACGTAGACCTCGACGCCGGCACCGATGAACAGCTCCGCCCGTTGCTCGAGGTTGAAGAGCCCGTACGCGTTGCTCGAGCCGGTCCGG
>JANOTJ010000361.1:0-6106 GCA_031416295.1 Chloroflexota bacterium | reverse complement strand
TGCCTGACCCGTATCATCCGCCGGTCAAAGATTGGAAAGAAATCACGCAATGTCGTGTTCGGAGGAACGAGTGCCGCTCGCGCGGGAACAGAAGCAGGAGATCATGACCGGGTTCGCCACCAAGGAAGGTGACACCGGTTCCCCGGAAGTCCAGGTCGCGCTCATCACCGAGCGGATCAAGGAGCTGACAGGGCATCTTCGGAGCTTTCCCAAGGACAATCACTCGCGCCGCGGCCTCCTCAAGCTCGTCGGCCAGCGCCGCCGCCTTCTCGCCTACCTGATGAAGAAGGACAGCGCGCGCTATCGGACCGTCATCGGACGGCTCGGACTCCGCCGCTAACGCCGCCCATCCCACGACCTCGGGCACGACCCGGGGTCGCACGGTATCCGGCGCCTAGCTCAGTGCGGTCAGGCTGACCCGCCCACGGGTCGTACCCTCCTCCACGATCAAGGAGGAACATTCACTTGTCTCACACATTCGAGACGCAGCTCGGTGGCAAGACCCTGACCATCGAGACCGGCAAGCTCGCCCGCCTCGCTGGCGGCGCGGTCACCGTTCGCTACGGCGACACCTTCGTGCTCGGCACGGCCAACCGCTCGGATCCCCGTCCGGGCCTCGACTTCTTCCCGCTCACGGTCGAGTTCGAAGAGCGCATGTACGCCGCGGGCAAGATCCCGGGCGGCTTCATCAAGCGCGAGGCGCGCGCGTCAGAGGCCGCCACCCTGGCCGCCCGTCTGACCGACCGTCCGATCCGCCCGCTCTTCCCCGAGGGCTACAAGGACGACATCCAGCTGGTCATCACCGTCCTGTCAACGGACCAGGAGAACGAGCCGGACGTGCTGGGCACCATCGCCGCCTCCGCGGCGCTGACCATCAGTGAGATCCCGTTCAACGGACCGGTCGGTGCCGTGCGCATCGGTCGCATCGGTGGCCAGTTCGTCGTCAATCCGACGTTCACCGAACTCGCTGACTCGGAGCTCGACCTGATCGTCTCCGGCACGCGCGACGCGATCATGATGGTCGAGGCGGGCGCCAAGCTCCTGCCTGAAGACGTCATGGCCGAGGCCATCCTCTTCGGCCACCGCGCCCTGCAGCCGCTCATCGACATCCAGGAGCAGCTCCGCGAGGCCGCCGGCAAGACCAAGAGCACGCCGTTCCTCGAGGCCGGCACGGGCTCCGTCCTCGACTTCGCCAAGGCGGTCAAGGCTGGCGAGACGTTCGTCATCCTGGACGTCGAGACGACGGGCACCGACGCCAGGATGGCCGATCTGGTCGAGATCGCGGCCGTCAAGGTCAAGGGCGGCAAGATCACCGACCGCTGGTCCACCTTCGTGAACCCGGGCCGCTCGATCATCGGTAACCAGATGCACGGCATCACCGACGCCGACGTCAAGAAGGCACCGTCGCCCGCGGATGCCGCCAGGCAGGCCATCGCGTTCATCGGCGATGCCCTGATCGTCGGGCACTCGGTCGGCTTCGACCTCGCGTTCCTGGAGGCCGCTCTGGCCGACGGGACGCACATCGAGCAGGGCCGCTACCTCGACACCCTGGCGATCGCCCGCGAGGGCTACCCGGATCTCGAGAACTACAAGCTCCCGACGCTGTCGCACTTCTTCGGCATCGAGCTCGCGCAGGCGCACCGTGCGCTGCCGGACGCCGAGGCGACTGCGAACCTGCTGATCTGGTTCGGTAACGACCTGCCCGGTCGCATCGAGCAGCTCAAGGCCGGCATCTCCGAGTCGGTCCGGGCCTTCCGCACCGATGGCGACGCCAAGGGCCTCCTCGAGGCCGCTCGCCGCGAGGCCCGCGTCAGCAAGAACCTGTACAACCTGATCTACAAGAAGACCTGCCGCGCCCTGGCCCTCGACGAGGGCATCCGCATGGACGGTCGCGGTCTCACGGACCTGCGCAAGATCTCCGTCGACGTCGGGATCCTGCCGCGGGCCCACGGGTCGGGCCTGTTCACCCGTGGTGAGACGCAGGTCCTGACGATCGCCACGCTCGGTTCGTCCTCGGACGTCCAGCGCATCGATACGATCAGCCCCAAGACCGAGAAGCGCTACATCCACCACTACAACTTCCCGCCCTATTCGACGGGCGAGAACAAGCCGATGCGCGGCCCCAGCCGTCGCGACATCGGACACGGCAACCTGGCCGAGCGGGCGCTCATCCCGGTCCTGCCGACCCATGAGGAATTCCCGTACGTCATCCGGCTCGTGTCCGAGTGCCTGTCGTCCAACGGCTCGACCTCGATGGCCTCGACCTGCGGCTCGACGCTCGCTCTGATGGACGCCGGCGTGCCGATCTCCGCACCGGTCGCCGGCGCGGCGATGGGTCTGATCAGCGAGCCGGACGGCCGCTTCGTGGTCCTGACCGACATCCTGGGCAAGGAAGACTCGGTCGGTGACATGGACTTCAAGGTGACCGGCACGCGGGACGGCATCACCGCCCTGCAGATGGACATCAAGGTCCAGGGCATCAACGAGGCGATCATCCGCGGTGGCCTCAAGCAGGCCCTCGCAGCCCGCCTGGAGATCCTCGACAAGATGACCGAGGTGATGCCCGAGGCGCGCTCCGACATGAGCGACTTCGCGCCGCGCATCACGACGATCAAGATCAACCCCGAGAAGATCCGCGAGATCATCGGCAAGGGCGGATCGATGATCCGCAAGATCCAGGAAGAGACCCAGACCGAGATCAACGTCGAGGACGACGGCACCGTGGAGATCGCGGCCGTGTCCGGCGACAACGCGCGCAAGGCCATCGCCTGGATCGAGTCCCTCACCCGTGAGGTCGAGGTCGGATCCCTGTACATGGGCAAGGTCACCCGGCTCATGGGCTTCGGTGCCTTCGTCGAGATCCTGCCCGGCAAGGAAGGCCTGGTCCGCATCGGCGAGCTGGCCGACTACCACGTCGCGACCGTTGAGGACGTCGTGTCCGTCGGCGACGAGATCATGGTCGTCGTCCTGGAAGTCGACCGACAGGGCCGCGTCAACCTGTCGCGCAAGGCCGCCATGCAGCGCCACCTGGCCAAGGACCCCGCCTGATCTGCCGGCCCGGGCACAGCTCCCGGACCTTTCCCACGACCTAGCTCAGCGGCCGGTCGGTCCTCTTCGAGGTCCGACCGGCCGTCTCCTTTCCCGTCGTGTGCGCATCCATGGTGGGCTACGTCTTGAGGCACGGAACTTGCGTTGGGGAGTGTTTCGTGCCACCGAGCGACCGCTACATGTTCGTCCTCCGCGACCGCCCCCGCTTGTAGCGGAGATGGGTGCCCGCGCGACGCCCGAGGCCCGTTTCCTGCAGGTGCCATGGCGTGCCCAGACGGATATCGCCACCACCGATACACGAGGGGGTACGGCGGTCACAGCGTGGTCAAGGCGACGCCTGACCGCGGACTGCGAGCGAGATCCACGCACGAATGTGCTGCCTTGGCAGGCCTGACCTAGCCATTCGGGGCCGTTGTGGTCGCCAGAGTCCCCCAAGTATCGATGGTGGCGATAGCGGGTGGGACATCGGGCAGTCGAAGCCCCCCGGCGATCGGTGGGAGCGACATCCAGCACGGCATCGGCCGGGGCGTGCCGAGGACGGCGCTGGCCCGGACCACGTGCTCCCGCTATGAGCCCTCGAACGGGCACGGGTCGGCGGTCCGACGTTCCGGAGAGCCTGAGGGACGCTGGTATACTCCCGCCGTGCCCGTGATCGTCAGATCCATAGCGGAGCCATGTCCCGAGTGACCACCAAACGCCTCACCGTCGCGGTCGTCGGCGCCACCGGCGTCGTCGGTGCGACGATGATCCGCATGCTCCAGGAGCGCGACTTCCCGATCGGGGAGCTGCGCCTGCTTGCGAGCGCGCGAAGCGCCGGGCGGAGCGTGGATGTGGCGGGCGTGGCGCACGAAGTCCGCGAAGCCACGCCCGAGGCCTTCGATGGCGTGGATATCGCCCTGTTCAGCGCCGGCGGCGACACGTCCGCGACCCTCGCGCCGGAGGCCGTCAGACGTGGCGCGACGGTCATCGACAACTCGAGCGCCTGGCGGATGGATCCGGCAGTGCCGCTCGTGGTCAGCCAGGTCAATCCCGACGACCTCGCCTGGCACGAGGGCATCATCGCCAACCCGAACTGCTCCACGATGCAGCTCGTGCCGGTCCTCATGGCCCTGCGCGATGCCGTCGGCCTGGAGCGCGTGATCGTGGACACCTATCAGGCCGTCAGCGGTACGGGCGGCAAGGCCATCGAGGAACTCCAGGCCCAGGTGGAGGCCCACGTCGCGGGCCGGACGCCGGAGTCCAGCGTGTACCCGCATCAGATCGCGTTCAACGCCCTTCCACAGGTCGATGTGTTTCTCGATAACGGCTACACGAAGGAAGAGTGGAAGGTCGTCATGGAGAGCCGCAAGATCCTGCACCTGCCGGACCTGCGCGTCTCGTCCACGGCGGTCCGCGTGCCGGTCTTCGTCGCCCACAGCGAGGCTGTCCACGTCGAGACCCGCGAGCCGATCACCCCCGACCGCGCCCGGACAGTCTTCGCAGCCGTGCCCGGCGTCGTCGTCCAGGACGACCCTTCCACTTCCACCTATCCGCTGGCGACGACGGCCGCCGGATCCGACGATATCTTCGTCGGGCGCGTGCGCCAGGACCCGAGCATCGATGGTGGGCGCGGTCTCGCGTTCTGGATCGTCAGCGACAACCTGCGCAAGGGAGCGGCGACGAATGCGGTCCAGATTGCCGAGGTCCTCGTCGAGCGAGGCTGGGTGCGGGCTGCTGCGGCACGCGGCGCCGCGCAGACCTCGGCCGGAAGCGGCGTGCCGGCGTGACCCCTGCCGAGCGCCGCGCGGCGCTCGCGGTGATCGCGGCCGATGTCACAGCCTGCACCCGCTGCCGCCTGCATGCGACCCGGACGCACGCGGTCCCGGGTGAGGGGGATCCAGAAACGGAGGTCGTGTTCGTCGGCGAGGGACCGGGCGAGCAGGAGGACAAGCAGGGCCGGCCCTTCGTCGGGGCGTCCGGACAGCTCCTGACCGAACTCATCGAGTCCCTGACCTGGCAACGTGGCGACGTGTTCATCACCAACGTCGTGAAATGCCGGCCGCCCGCCAACCGCGACCCGCAGCCCGATGAGATCGAGGCCTGCGCCCCGCATCTGCGTCGCCAGCTCGAGGTCATCGATCCGGCTGTGGTCGTGACCGTCGGCAAGCACTCGCTGGAGCGCTTCCGCCCGGGCGACCGGATCAGCCGCAGCCACGGCACGACCCGACCCATCGATCCGGCGACCGGAGCGCACAACGCCCTCGCCTTCGCGATGTATCACCCGGCGTTCGCGCTCTACCAGCGCAGCAATCGGCCCATCCTGTTCGAGGACATCACGCGCCTGCCGGAGGCCCTCGTGGCCTCGCGCGAGCGGCGCACCTCGGATGGCGTGGCGGCCCCGATCTCCGTGGTCGCTGCGCTTGCACCGTCGGCGGCCGTGGCACCCGCCCAGACGTCGACCGACATGACCAGCGTGCCCAAGGCTTCGGCCGAGGACATCGACCAACTCACCATCTTCTAGAGAGCCTGAGAGCCTGTGACCACACCTTCGACCAACGACACGCCGCTCCGCATCATCCCGCTCGGCGGGGTCGGCGAGATCGGCAAGAACATGTACGTCTTCGAGTACGGCGACGAGATCGTCGTCATCGACTGCGGGCTCATGTTTCCCGACGAGGAGATGTTCGGCATCGATCTCGTCATCCCCGACATCACCTACCTCAAGGAGCGCCGCGCCAACGTCAAGGCGTTCCTCATCACCCATGCCCACGAGGACCACGTCGGCGCCCTGCCCTACGTGCTGCCTGAGTTCCCGGGCGTGCCGGTCTATGCCAGCACCCTGGCCCGTGGCCTGCTGGGCAACAAGATCAAGGAGCACAAGCTCCACAACAACCCGCTGCTCGCGCTCGATCCGGGCGATGAGCTCGATATCGGGCCGTTCCACGTGATCCCGTTCCGGGTCGGGCACTCCATCCCGGACGCGATGGGCATCGCCCTGCGCACCCCGGTGGGGACGATCGTCCACACTGGCGACTTCAAGTTCGATCACACGCCGGTCGACGGCAAGCTCAGCGACTTC
>JANOTJ010000360.1:0-6094 GCA_031416295.1 Chloroflexota bacterium | reverse complement strand
GGTCGCGTGAACGACAAGGGTTTCAACCAGTCGGCCTACGAGGGCATGCTTGCGGCGGCCGAGGAGGCTCCGACGTGCTTCGAAACCGAATTCATCGAGACGACGAGCCAGTCTGATTACGCGGCCAACATCGCGCAGTTCACGGACAGCGGCAGCGATGTCGTCATCGGTGTCGGATTCCTGCTCGGCGATGCGCTCGGTGATGCCGCGAAGCTGAACACAGACAAGAAGTTCATCTCGGTGGACGGCGTTCCAGGAGCCGGTCACGACGAGACCTGGATGACCAACGGTGAGTCGCTGTTCTTCGCAGAGGATCAGGCAGGCTACCTCGCCGGCGTCCTGGCCGCATCGCTCAGCAAGTCGAACCGCATCGGCGTCGTCGGCGGACTCGTCGTCGTCCCGCCCGTGGAACGGTTCGTCGAGGGCTACATCGACGGCGCGAAGTCGGTCAACCCGGACATCGAAGTCGACTTCGTCTACACGACCTCGTTCGTGGATCCGCCACAGGGCAACAGCGCGGCCAAGCAGATGATCGACAAGGGCGCCGATGTGATCTTTGCGGCAGGCGGCTTGACCGGTAGCGGTGCTCTTGAGGCCGCGTGTCAGGCCGACGGCGTCTTCGCCATCGGCGTGGACACGGACCAGTACGAAACCCTCCCGAGTGTCCGGAAATGCATCGTTTCCTCGGCCACGAAGAACCTCGTCGAGGCGGTCAAGAACGCGCTCCTGCGGATCGCGCAGGACAAGTTCACGCCGGGGTTCCACACGGACGATGCCTCGACCGATGGCATCGGCCTTGCGCCGTTCCACGATCAGGAAGCGGCCGTGTCCGCGGACGTCAAGGCACTGCTCGACAAGACCTACGCTGGTCTCGCCGACGGGTCCATCGTCCCGAAGGTCACCATCGACGGCAAGTAAACCCCGCAGCTCGACGAGCACGGCAGAGCGGCGAGGTCCTTCGGGGCCTCGCCGCTCTCGTCTATCCTTCGCGGAACCGCCCGACCCGACTGGAGACGCCCGTGGACCCGTCCGACCCGTCCCCCGCCGAACCGCCCGTGAACGTCCAGCCCAGCATCAGCGCAACCCAGCCAGATCCGGGCGTGGCCGCCGCCGACATAGCGTCGGGCGGGACGACGGTGGATCCCGCGGTTGCCGCGAGAGCCACGGCCCCGGCGCTGGAGATGCGCGGGATCACCAAACGCTTTCCGGGGGTCGTCGCCAACGACGCCATCACCCTGACCATCGAGCCCGGCCAGATCCACGCGTTGCTTGGTGAGAATGGGGCCGGCAAGAGCACGCTCATGAACATCCTGTACGGGCTGCTGTCGCCCGACGAGGGTGAGATCCTCCTCGACGGGAGACCAGTCCAGATCGCCGACCCGTCCGATGCCATCGCACGCGGCATCGGGATGGTCCATCAGCACTTCATGCTCGTGCCGGTCTTCACGGTGGCGGAGAACATCGTGCTCGGCAACGAGACGATGGCCAACCCGGTCTTCCTCGACGTCCACAAGTCAGAGGGCCGGATCCGCGACCTCGCCACCCAGCTCGGGTTCCAGATCGACCCGGACGCGAAGGTGGGCGACCTGTCGGTCGGCATCCAACAGCGGATCGAGATCCTCAAGGCCCTCTACCGTGGCGCCAAGGTCCTCATCCTCGACGAGCCGACCGCCGTCCTCACCCCCCAGGAGACGGTCGAGATCTTCGCCGTGCTGCGACGCCTGGCCTCGGAGGGCACGAGCATCGTGTTCATCAGCCACAAGTTGTACGAGGTCCTGGAGATCGCCGACACGATCACCGTCATCCGGCGGGGCCGTGTCGTGGGCGAGGCCGACCCGAAGACCGCGACTGAGGAAGACCTGGCAGAGATGATGGTCGGGCGGGAGGTCTCGCTCATCGTGGACAAGGGCCCCGCGAACCCTGGCGACGTCGTGTTGCAGGTCCAGGACCTGATCGTTGCCGACGATCGGGGAACGATCGTCGTCGATGGTGCGAGCTTCGAGGTCCGCGCCGGTGAGATCTTCGGCATCGCCGGGGTCGCCGGCAACGGGCAGGCCGAGCTGGTCGAGGCGCTCAACGGCCTCCGACGTGTCCGCGATGGGCTCGTGACACTCAACGGACATGACGTGACAAACCGTTCGTCCCGGGAGCTATCGGAACGCGGGATCGCCTATATCCCGGGTGATCGTCAGCGATACGGCCTGGTCATGACCTTTCCCGTGGAGGACAACCTGATCCTGACCGAGTATCACCACGCCCCGTTCTCGCGGTTCGGGATCATCGACGAGCGCGCCATCACCACGCGGGCGGCGGAACTCATCCCGGCGTACGACATCCGCACACCGTCTGGCGACGTCTCCACGTCCACGCTCTCCGGTGGCAACCAGCAGAAGGTCATCGTCGCCCGCGAGTTCAGCCGCGACCTGGCGCTGCTCATCGCCGACCAGCCGACACGCGGCATCGATGTGGGCTCCATCGAATTCATCCACAAGCAGATCGTGGCCAAGCGTGACGCTGGTACGGCCGTCCTGCTGGCGTCCGCGGAGCTCGATGAAGTCCTGGAACTGTCCGACCGGATCGGGATCATGTATCGAGGCAAGCTCGTCGCGGTCGTCGACGCCGCGACGGCCGAGAAGGACAGGATCGGGTTGATCATGGCGACGGGCCGAGCGGAGGTCCCGGCGTGACGGAATCGACCAACCCGGGCGCCTCCGGACTCAACGTCGACCCGACGACGCTGCTTGCAGGCGGGTCGCTCGGCCGCCAAGCCATCGTCACGGCCATCGCCATACTGTTGGGTCTACTGATCGGCGCGGTACTGATCGTTCTCTCTGGCGTCATCGGTCCAGCCGGGACGTTCGACCCGACGCTGCCGATCACGGCCTATGCCGCGCTGGTGGAAGGGGCCCTGGGCGGTCCGAAGGCCATCGCGAACACGCTGAATTCGGCGACCCCACTGATCTTCGCAGGGTTATCGGTGGCGTTCGGGTTCCGCGCTGGGCTCTTCAACATCGGGGCCAACGGCCAGCTCCTCGTCGGCGGATTCACGGCGGCGATCGTCGGGAACGCCGTCGATCTTCCGTTCCCGCTTGCGGTCACGACGGCGATCGTTGCAGGTGCTCTGGGCGGCGCTGCCTGGGGTTTCATCCCGGGCGCGCTCAAGGCATGGCGAGGTGCTCACGAAGTCGTCACGACGATCATGCTCAACAGCATCGCCTTCCTGCTCCTGAACCTGCTCGCGAGCTCGGTCTTCAAGGACCAGGGAGCGACGTTCCCGCGCACGCCCGACGTGAGGCCTGAGGCGGTCCTTCCGATCATCCTTGCAGACACCCGTCTCCACGCCGGGATCCTCATCGCCCTCGTCACGGCTCTGGCCGTCTGGTTCCTGCTGTTCAAGACGACGCTCGGTTTCGAGATTCGGACGGTCGGCGCCAACGCGAGCGCGGCGCGCTACGCCGGCATGCGCCCGGCGTTCATCACCATCCTCACCATGAGTATCGCGGGCGGCCTGGCCGGCCTGGGTGGGACGGTCGAGATCCTTGGGATCACGAAGAACTATCCGGCCGAGTACATCGTCAACTTCGGCTTCGACGGCATCGCGGTAGCGCTCCTTGGTCGCGCCCACCCGTTCGGGGTGGTCGGTGCAGCGCTGCTCTTCGGCGTGATGCGGGCTGGCGCCGGTGCGATGCAACGGGCGACGGACATCCCGGTGGACATCATCAGCATCGTCCAGGGCGTGATCCTGCTGTTCGTCGCCGCCCAGGTAGTGATCCAGCGACTCCTGCCCGCAGTCCGCTCGCGTCGGCGCGGCGTCGCTGCTGTGGCGGTGTAGCGATGACCGCCATCACCGCCGACTTCTCTCGGCGCGATCCGCGGCTGGTCAGAGCCGTGATCCTCATCGGCCTCGTAGTGCTTGCCCTTGCAGCCCTGTTGTTGGATGTGCCATACCTCGGCAGCTTCATCGACTGGCTGATCAACCGCGTCCCGCCACTTTTCTACCTGATCGTCCAATATGCCGTGCCGATCGCCCTGGGTGCTCTGTGTGGCGTGATGTGTGAACGGTCGGGCGTTACGAACATCGGGATCGAGGGGATGATCCTCACCTCGGCCTTTGTCGCGTTCCTGACCGGCGCGTACCTCCACTCGATCATCGGGGCTCCGTTCGCCGCGATCGCCGGGATCGTGGCTGGCATCGTCGCGTCGATGCTTCTCTCGACCCTGCACGCATGGTTATCGATCACGGTCAAGGCTGACCAGATCATCTCGGGCACGGTCATCAACATCCTTGCCCTGGGCGGGACTGCATTCTTCAATCAGCTCCTGGTCTCCACGACCAACCTGTCCGGAACGAACACCCTGCCGCGGCTGGACGTCCCCAATGACGTGGCCGCCATCCCGTTCATCGGGCCCGTCATCGACGCGCTCTTCAACCAGGGTCCGATCGCCATGAGCGTGGTCATCCTGGTGGTCTTCCTCCAAGTCATGCTCTTCCGCTCGCGCTGGGGCCTTCGAACCCGGGCCGTGGGTGAGCATCCGAAGGCCGCCGACACCGTCGGGATCAACGTCATCAGGACGCGCTACCGAAGCGTGATCATCGGCGGGGTATTTGCCGGGCTTGCCGGTTCATATCTGACCTTGGAGCAGTTCAACTCGTTCCAGGACAACATGACCGGTGGTGTCGGGTTCATCGGCCTTGCCGCGATGATCTTCGGTCGCTGGACACCGCTGGGCGCGTTCGGCGCCGCGTTGCTGTTCGGCGCTGTCCAGTCGATGCAGCTCGCAGTCCGAATTTCCCCACCGGAAGGCGACCTGGGTGGGATCATCTCGGCCATCCCGCCGCAGGTCTTCGGGATGCTCCCGTTCATCTTCACGATCGTCGTCCTCGCCGGAGTGGTGGGTCGAGCCATCCCGCCAGCCGCAGACGGCATCCCATACGACAAGGAGGCCCGCGCCTGACCCCTGAGGATCGCGTCCGGGCGCGCGCCCGGACGATCGCGTTCCTGGATCTCCAGGAGGGCCGGGGCCCGGTCGCCGTCCTCGACGATGCGGGCATCGCCGACGCCCTCCGCGCCACCCGCCGGATCGCCGTGATCGGGGGTGGCGTCGGGTGGGCGCGCGACGCTAAACGAGGAGGAACCCGAGGAAGATCAGCACGACCCCGGCGATCGCGATGGCCCCAGCCGTGCGAGCCTGGCGGCGCAGGATGGCCATGGCCACGGACGCACCCGTCGTCGCGGCCCCGTCTCGCAGGCCGCCCCGCCATGACTCGTACCGGGCGACGTTGGCGTCCTGGTCCTTCAGCGCCTGGTAGCGGGACCACGGCCCTCTAGCGCGGGTGTAGCCGACGATGACGAGGGCGACTCCGGCCGCCCACAGGACGAGGTTGAGCGGTCCCATCGGTCGGTCTCCCTACTCCGCGGCGTCGAGCCGGGCCCGGACGGCCGCCTGGACGAGCGCGGCGTTGGCCTGGCCGCGCGTCGCCTTCATGACTTGCCCCACGAGGAAGCCGAGCGCCTGCTGCTTGCCGGCACGGTAGTCCGCGATCGCCGCAGGGTTGGCGGCCAGCACCGAGTCCACGGCGGCCCCCACGGCGTCCGTGTCGCTGATCTGGCGGAAGCCCCGTTCGGCGATGACGGCGGACGCCGACTGGCCGGTGGTCGCGTGGACCTCCAGGACGTCCTTGCCGTTGGCCCTCGAGATATCCCCCGAATCCACGGCCGCGATGATGGCCGCGAGCTCCGCGCCGTCGACCCGGGCCGGCGAGTCGGCGGTCGCTGCCTTGCGCAACCGCAGGTATTCGCCGGTGACCCAGTTGGCGGCCGACTTCGCCGTGATCGCCGCGTCAGCGGCGAGTGTCGACTCGAAGAGGGCCGTCGCGTCCGGATCGGCCGCCAGAACGGAAGCGTCGTAGGCACTTAGCCCCATCGCCGACTGATAGCGCACCCGCCGGGCTGCCGGCAGTTCCGGCATCGACGCCCGCAGAGCGGCCAGCCAGGCGCGATCCACGTGGAGCGGCGGCAGGTCGGGCTCCGGGAAGTAGCGATAGTCGTCCGACGTCTCCTTCGAGCGCATGTGATACGTCTCGCCCCGGTCG
>JANOTJ010000359.1:0-1895 GCA_031416295.1 Chloroflexota bacterium | reverse complement strand
GTTGCGGACACCGGGGGATCGGGATGTGTGGATGATCCCCGGCACGGAGTTGTCGGCGCTCGCCGCCGCTGTGCTGGCACGGGACGAGGCGCTCGATCGCGATGGCGTGAAGCGCCAGGTCGCAGCGCTCGTCGGCTGGAGTCGCTACACGACCGCGCTCGACAAGCTGCTGCAATCGGTCATCGCCCGCGATCGAGCAAGCTGATGACGGCCTTGGAAACGTCTGACATTCGAGACCGGTCGCCCTCGCGGCAATCGACGTAATTGGACATCGTCATGTACGTCGGAAGGTCGGTGCTGAACAGATACACCGGAAAGACGATGGCCCGATCTGCCTGCCGACCGCGCGCAAGAGCGATATTGAACTCCTCGAGGCACATCTTTGACGACAGGTACTCCGGGGACAGCAAGGCGACCACCTTGTCGCATCGATCCAGGCTCTCGTAGATCTTCATCTGCCAGGCGGCACCCGGGTCGAGTTCGTGGCGGTCGACGAACAGGCGGATGCCGGGGTAGGCCTCTCGCAGGGCCTGGATCAACGCGTCGCACTCCGCCGCGTTCTTCCGGGAGTAGCTGATGAACACGTCATAGTCGGTCGGGGTCGCCGCCGGACGCGACGGGGTTAGATAGGCGGTCTTCGCCTCTGTGAACACGCTGAGGGCCTCGGCTGCGTGTTCTTCGCGGTAGGCCACGATCAACACACGCTGCAGGGGCAGCCCGGCATCGAGCCAATGCGTCGCGGCCTCGATCAGGGGTTCCAGCATCGCTGCGATCGGATAGCCCATGTTGCCGGCCGCGACGATGGGCAGGGCGATGGAGGTAATCTCGGGTCGAACGATCGTGATGGGCATGAGCGACCGGAAGATGTCGCCGACGAGCTCCGGTGGCTCGCCTCGTTGGAGCGGCTCGAAGACCAGGACGCGGTGGAACCCAAGGTCGGGATTGACGGGGGACAGGCCCTGGGAGAGCCAGCAGGACATGGTCGACCGCAGGTCGATGTCCTTATCGTGCGACAGAGCCTCGACGGAAACACCGTGGCGGTCGAGCGCGCCGATGAGGGACGTTCGCGTCGGGACGTAGTCGTCGGGGAATGCCGACACGACCAGGGCATCGACGCCGCCTGCGCGGGAGAGCTCGGTCAGGTCACCGTGCCACAACTCGATTCGACGTCGGCCGCCGCCTCGGGTCTCGATTACGTCCAGGAATCGCAACGCTGCCTCCGCTCGAGAGTTGTCAAGTCGCAGATTACTCGGAAGGGCGAGTGGACTCGAGTGCGAGTGCGGCCTCCGTGAACATGCTGGACCAGGGCGCTGCTCTAGGGCTTCTGATCGCATGAGCCGGACCCAACAGGCCACGCGGCGCGATTGACAATGATGTGGGCCGGGTCGTCCGCGTCGCGCGCCCACGACGGAGGCCAGTCAGAGCCAAATAGTGCGTGGGCGAGCGCCTCGCTCGCCTGCCAATCGCCAGGACCGAATCCCCAGATGTGGGCGTCGAGCAGGTCGGATGCGAAATCGATCCATGCGCGCTGACGAGCCACTTCGGCAGACAGGGAGGCCGCATCGCAGCGAGCGAGCCCCGAGTCGTGGGAACAGCGACGCGAGGGTGCGCCAACCTGGTGGCGGCTGGCGAGACGCCGAAGTCGATCTTCGTTCATCTGGCACTCCGGTCGAGCCGGACGTACGGGGGCGCTTGATCGGGCGGGGATGCACGACGACAAGCGAACACCCCAGCGTCGCATGATAAGCCGGAATTGATCGAGAGGGCGTATCGTCATCGCACCATGACAAGGAGGCCGCAAGATGGCTGTTGACGAACGCCGCACGGACGATCTCGTGTACGAGATCGAGCCGAGCGTGCAGGAAGAGCTCATCAAACACCCAGGCAAGTGGGTT
>JANOTJ010000358.1:0-10208 GCA_031416295.1 Chloroflexota bacterium | reverse complement strand
CGAGCACGACGTCGGTCTCGCCGGCCAGCGCGAGGTTGTAGGCGATCGAGGCGCCGATGATGCCGCCGCCGACGATGACCACGCGCGCCTGCGCCGGCAACGGAGACGCTGGCAGCACACCCTCGACATCGAGGTCACGATCGGCGAGGTGCTCCAGCGTGGGCATGCCCTTGAGCGTAGCGCTCCGCCGTGCGTTCCGACGTCCAGGCTTGTCCAGCGCGCTCGCATCGGATAACCTTGACTCATGCTCTCCAGAGTCAAGCATCGGCGTAGGAAGGGTTTCACCCGGGTGAGTGCCAAGAACCAGGTGACGCTGCCGATCGACGCACTGCTTGTCGCTGGGCTTGGCCCTGGCGACACCCTGATGGTCGAGGCCAAGTCGACGGGCGAGATCATCCTCCGTCGGGAGGAGGACCCTCTCGACAAGTACATCGGGTCGATGGACGGGATGTTCCCCCCCAACTATCTCCGTGACCTCCGAGACGAATGGGAACGGTAGTGCTCGACACGAGCGTCCTGATCGCACTCGTCGATACCACCGACATCCACCACACCAAGGCGCGTGAGGTGATCGATCGCGGACGGGCCAGCGGCGATCAGTTCGTCGTCCCGGTCGCGGCCTACGCCGAGTTCATGGTGCGCGCATACCAGGGCGACCCCGCCGGTCCTGACTTTCGGGATGGCCTGATGGAAGCGATTCCGGCCACCGTCGCTCCTGCAACACGGCCGATCGGACGTCAAGCTGCGGCCCTGCGAGCTCGCCACGGGCGGCGGATGGCGTTGCCGGACGCCCTGATCGTCGGAACGGCGCTGGATCTCGCAGCGGATCGCATCGTCACGGCGGATGCGCGCTGGCCCGATCTCGAGATCCCGGTCGAGATCCTAAGGGCCGCCTAGGTGCGCGTCGCCTTTGCTGCCGATCACGCCGGGGCTGCCTTCAAGGACGAGTTGTGCGCCCGGTTGGACCACGCGGGCCTCGGCCACGATCTGATCGATCTCGGCGGCGACGGCTCCGATCCGCTCGATGACTACCCGGACTTTGCGCTGCGCCTCGGGCTGGCGATCCAGCGCGGGGAGGCAGACCGCGGGATCCTCATCTGTGGTTCGGGCGTGGGCGCGAGCGTGGCCATCAACAAGATGCGCGGCCTGCGCTCGGCGGTCTGCCACGACACGTATTCCGCGCACCAGGGCGTGGAACACGATGACATGAACGTGCTGACGCTGGGGGCTCGGGTCATCGGCCCCGAGCCCGCGTTCGAGTGCGCCGTCGCGTTCCTGGCCGCGACGTTCAGCGGGGAGCCGCGCCATCGGCGCCGCCTGGACAAGGTCCTCGCCATCGAGGTCGACGGCATCGGTCCGGGGGGAGTCGGCTCGGCCGTCGAGTGATGGCGCCCATGGAACTCGGCCTCGTGATCGTCACCGGCGAACTCAAGGCGACCGGCACCACCCGCTGGACGCTGGTCCGCGACCTTGCCCTCCGGGCCGAGGCGATGGGACTCGACACCGTGTGGGTCATCGACGAACTGCTGTGGAGCCCGAAGGACAAGCCGCGGCAAGGCTTCTGGGACGGAGTCGCCATGGCTGGCGCCGTGGCCGCCGTGACTTCGCGGATCAAGGTCGGGACGTGGATCCTGTCCGCCCTCCATCGCAACGCCGGGATCACCGCGAAGGCCGTGGAGACCATCGACGAGATCAGCGGCGGTCGCTTCGTCTTCGGTCTCGGCGCCGGCCATGTCTGGCCCGGCCAGGCCGCGGCCTTCGGGTTGCCCGAGGACCACATCCACTCGCGCTTCGAGGAGGCGCTCCAGATCATCGTGCCGCTCCTGCGTGACGGGCGTGCCGACTTCCAGGGTGCGTATCACAGCGCACGAGACCTGGAGCAACGCCCGGTCGGCCCACGCCCGGGTCGCATCCCGCTGATGATCGGCGGCCACGGACCCAAGATGCTCCGCCTCGCCGCAACGCACGCGGACATCTGGAGCTGCTACGCCGAGGAGCACAACGATCTCACCGAGTTCGGGCCGCGCATCGCGGCATTCGAGGCCGCGTGTGTCGAGGTCGGACGCGACCCGGCAACGATCGGGCGCTCGGCGGGGATCTCCGTGGCGCCGCTGGTCGGCGGCGGAGCACCGCTGGTCGGCGGCGGAGCACCGCTGGTCGGCGGCGGAGAGGCTGACGAGGCTACCTCGGCCGACGACGCTCCATCCTCGGACCTGCATGGCGACGCCGAGTCGATCGCGGCCGCATTCCGGACGTTCGAGGACTCCGGGTACACGCAGCTGGAGTTCCTGCTCGCGCCCCAGACGGTCGAGGCGCTCGAGGCGATGGCCCCCGTCGTCGCCCGCTACCGGGACCGCTGAGACCGCGCCGCGCCCGTGCGGTCACTCCGGTGCATCGAGCGCTGGCCAGGCGACGACGATATGACCCACCTGCGACCCGTCGGCGAGGGATCGCTGGCCGACCGCCACGATCTGATCACCGGCGACGACCACGTCCTCCACCTCGAAGCGATCGTCGGCCGGGCCGGTGATCTGGGCCCACGTCCACCCATCGGCGCTCGACCAGGCGAGGTCGCCTCGGACGGCGACGAACCCGTGCGCTTCGCTGACTCCGAGGTGCACGCTCCCCATCCCGAACGGAAGCCGATCCATCGGCACGCGCACCCATTCGACCCCGTTCACCGAGGCCCAGGCGATCGGGCCCTCGACGCATTCCGAGATCGGCCCGCAATCACCCTGGCGCCCGATCGCGAGGTAACCGAAGCTCGAGATGGCGATGTGGTGGGCGCTGATGTAGTTGCCGCGGTCGATCGGCACCGACGTCCAGGTTCCTGCAGGCAGGGCGTGCAGCGCGACCGGTGACCCCACGTTCGGGCCGAGGGCGATCCAGCCCCCGCGATGCGGGTCGGCCACGGGTCGCACGGGTCCGCCCTCCATCATGGAGGCAGGGGCCATCGGCTCCCAGATCTGCCCGTCCCGCGACCGCCACGCGGTGACGCCTGCGTCGGTCGAATCGGCGGTCAGGAGGTACCCGCTCGGCCCGGCCGAGACCGAGGCCGCATGACCGCGCGCGTCGCCGAGGGCTTCGCGTCGCCGATCCCACGTTCGTCCGTCCCTCGATGTGACGACCACGACCTTCGCGGGGTGCGGCGACTGCGGGTCGCCGGTGGTCGTTCCCACCACCACGTAGCCGTCGGGTCCAGCGGCCACATCCACGAGGTACACGTTGGCGAGCGCGGCCGGATCATCAACGCGGACCCAATCCGTCCCGTCCGCAGACCAGCGGATCGTCCCGCTCCGAACGTCGTCACCGATGGCCACGAACCCGTGCGTGCCGGCCGCCACGGCGACAATGGACTCGCCCTCGGCCAGGTCCTCGGGGGCGAGCACGCCATTGCCGGTCCACTCGAGTTTGGGCCACGGGACCGGGTCGGTCGCTGCCGGCGGTGCACTGAGGCCGGGTGGCCCGTTTCCGCCACAGGCCGCCACCCCCACCGCCAAGGCCAAGGTGAACACGAGTCGTCGCCGGGGTGTCGCCATCGACCTGTCAGTCCGCGATATCGATGTCTTTGCCGCCGACCAGGAACGCGGCACGCATCGCCCCGTTGACATCGAACGAGGCGCCCACGCCGACGACCAGGTCGTCGCGGATGGCCACGTCGAGCACATCGATCCGGTCGTCGTTCCACGACCCGAGCGACGTCCATGCCCAGCCGTCCGGGCTGGCCAGGGCCTCCCGATCCAGGGACAGGAAGCCACGACGGGGATCCGCCACGATGGCCCCGTACGGAGCGGCGGCTTCGATGTCCGCCACACGCCCCCAGCTGGTGCCGTCCGCCGACCACCACGCCGTAGAGCTCGCCGGACAGCTGTTGTAGACGGCGCCGCAACGCGGCCCGGTCAGCCCGATGGCGAGCAGCCCATACGGTCCAGGGATGACCCGCGTCAGCGCGATCCCGTTGGTCCCGGCGCCCTCGACGATGTCGGCGGTCCACGTCGCGCCGTCCTCCGATCGCAGGACGGTGAGCCCACCGGTCGATCCACCGACCGCACGCCAGCCGCCACCGTCGACCGCGACGGGGGCCGAGATGGCATCGGCCGCGGCGCCGGCTGCCGCGGCGCCGACGGACCGCCAGGCCACGCCATCGTCGGACACGAGGATGATCGACCCCGGCTCCGGATCGCGGAAACCGACCGCGACGTAGCCCTGCGGCCCGCCGGCCACGCCATCGGCGATCCCGCCGGGTGCGCCGACGACGTCGGGCAGTCGCTCCCAGCGCCGCCCGTCGGCCGATCGGAACAGGGTCAGCCGGCTCTGCGCCGCGAGCCGCGGATCCACGACCGACGTCCCGAGCGCGATGAAGCCGCCCGGCCCCGAGGCGATGTCGATGAGCGAGACCCCGTTGAACACATCCGGGGCATCGGACCGCTCCCAGGCGAGCCCATCCGTGGACAGCCAGGCCTGACCACGCTCGATGCCCTGCCCCTCGGCCAGGCCGACCGCGGCGAAGCCTGCTTCGGATGCAGCGACGGCCACGACCCGCTCGTTCGTCCAGGCACCGGCCGGTCGGGCAACGACCGAGGCACCGAACGTGATCTCCGGCCACGTGACGGCGTCGGCCGGCGGCGGTGGGGCGGTGATCGCGGGCGGCACGTCTACGCCACAGGCTGCGACGCCCATGGCCACGGCCAGCGCGATGGCCACGTACCGTCCCCGCACTCTCGTCATGGTCGGCGCAGTGTGCCCCACTCGCGACGGGCCTGCGCGGGGCAGCACGGGCCTGCGCGCGGCAGCCCGGCCACAGCGCCGGATCGGCCACAGCGCGGATCGGCCACAGCGCGGACGGCCACAGCGCGGACCGGCCGCGCGGGGCGGCGTACCATGAGGGGACCGCGTGCCCAGTCCGTTGACGAGCGGATGCCTATCCTTTCGGAGACCACCATGACGGACCCGACCTCGACGGCGCTCAACGTCCCCGGCCTCGCTCTCGGTGCGGCCAGCGCCGACTTCGATGCCACCGTGGAGCGCGCCCGGGAGGAGTCCTGGACGAACCGGCTGTTCGATCGCGACACAAGCCTGTGGACCACCGATGAACGCGTCGCGGCAGGGATCGCGGATCGCCTTGGATGGCTGGATTCGCCGGCACATTTCACCGAGCAGATCCCGGCCCTCGAAGCGTTCGGGGACAGGATCGTGGACGCCGGCTTCACGACGGCGGTCGTGGCCGGGATGGGTGGCAGCAGCCTCGCTCCGGACGTCCTGCACCGGACCTTCGGCACGCAGGACGGCTACCTCGCGCTGCGCATCCTGGACTCCACGGACCCGGACTACGTCGGGGCCACCTACGACGGGCTCGATCCTCTGCGGACCCTGACCATCGTGGCCAGCAAGTCGGGGACCACGACCGAGCCGAACGCCTTCCTCGCAGAGGCCTGGGCGCGCGCCGAGGCGGCCCTCGATGCCGTTGGGCACCATGCGTTCGAGAACGCCGGATCGGTCCTGGCGGCCATCACCGATCCGGGCAAGAGCCTGGACGCGATCGCCCATCACGACGATCTGCACTCGATCTTCCTCAACCCCTCGGACATCGGCGGCCGCTACGCCGCCCTGACCTACGTCGGCCTCGTGCCGGCCTCGCTCATCGGCATCGACCTCGATGCGCTGCTGGCCAGCGCGTCGGCGATGCTCGGCGCCTGCCGCGAGCCGGATCCGGCCGCCAACCCGGGCGTCTCGCTGGGTATCGCGCTGGGCACCCTGGCCCGAGCCGGTCGGGACAAGTTGACGTTCCTCAGCGACGACGGGATCGTGGCCTTCGGGGCGTGGGTCGAGCAGCTCATCGCGGAGAGCACCGGCAAGCGCGGCGTGGGCATCGTGCCCGTGGACCTCGAACCGCTCGGTGACCCGAGCGCCTACGGAACGGACCGGGCCTTCGTCCGCATCGCCCTCGCGGGCACGGCCGATGGCGGGCGCGACGCGCTGGCCGACGCGCTCGAGGCGGCCGGGCAGCCGGTCATCCGGATCACCCTGGCCGACCCCATGGATATTGGCGCGGAGTTCATCCGCTGGGAGGTCGCGACCGCCATCGCCGGCGTCGTCCTGGGCATCGATCCGTTCGACCAGCCCAACGTGGAGGAGGCCAAGCAGCTCACCCGTGACGTGCTTGCGCGCGCGGAACGTGGCGAGCCGCTGATCGTGGCCACGGAACCGCTCGCCGAAGCGGACGGCCTGAGCCTCTTCGGCGACACGGCCCTGCGGATCACCTCGGGCGGCGCGGACCTGACCGGTGAGCTCGCCCGCCACCTCGCCCGCCACCTCGCCCGCGCACGGCCGAACGCCTACCTCGCGCTCCAGGCGTTCATCGCCCCGACCCCGGCCCGCGATGCGGCCTTCGCGCGCATCCGGACCCTGCTGCGCGATCGGACCGGGCGGGCCACGACGGCCGGCTACGGACCGCGCTTCCTGCACAGCACCGGGCAGCTCCACAAGGGCGGCGCGCCCATCGGCTGGTTCTTGCAGCTGACCTCGGATCACCCGGCCGACCGCCCCATCCCGGGCTGGGCGTATACGTTCGGCCAGCTCATCGATGCCCAGGCGGCAGGCGACTTCGCCGCCATCGAGAGCCACGACCTGCCCATCCTGCGCGTCCACCTGGGCGCTGATGTGGACGCCGGTCTGGCTGTCCTGGAGCGCGCCCTCGCCGCCGCGCTCGACTCCCCCTCGCCAGTGACCTCGGAGGGTTGACGGAGATGCGCATCGGGTTCATCGGTCTCGGTCGGATGGGCGCCAACATGGTCCGCCGCCTGGTCCTCGACGACCACGAGATCGTCATCTACAACCGCACACCGGAGAAGACGACCGAGCTCGCCGCCGAACATGCCGGGGCGACCGCCGCCTTCTCCATCGAGGAGCTGGTCGCCAGGCTCGAGGCGCCGCGCGCGGTCTGGGTGATGGTCCCGGCGGGCGATGCGACCCAGGCCCAGATCGATGAGCTGCTGGAGCACCTGGCGCCAGGCGACACGATCATCGACGGCGGCAACACGAACTTTCACGACGACGTCCGGCGCCAGGCGGAACTCAAGGAGCTCGGCATCCACTACGTCGATGCCGGCACATCCGGCGGCATCTGGGGCCTGGAACTCGGGTACTGCCTGATGGTCGGTGGCGAGGCCGAGGCCGTGACGCCCCTGGAGCCCATCTTCACCACGCTCGCCCCCGAAGGCGGCTACCTCCATGTCGGCGGACCGGGCGCGGGCCACTACGTGAAGATGGTCCACAACGGCATCGAGTACGGCCTGATGCAGGCCTACGCCGAGGGCTTCGAGATCATGCACGCAAGCGACTATCCGCTGGATCTCGCTGCGATCTCCGAACTGTGGATGCAGGGCTCGGTCGTCCGCTCGTGGCTCCTGGAACTTGCCGGGCGCGCGTTCCGGGCCAACGGCCAGGACCTGGAGCATCTCAAGGGCTTCGTATCGGACTCGGGCGAGGGCCGCTGGACGGTCCAGGAGGCCATCGACCACGACGTCCCGGCGCCGGTCATCACGCTCTCCCTGCTGACCCGCTTCCGGTCGCGCCAGGACGATTCATACGGGGCCAGGGTGCTCGCCGCGCTGCGCAACGAGTTCGGCGGCCACGCCGTCAAGACGGACTAGCGGCGCGATGGCGGTCGCACCCGTGGCGCGTCCCAGGGACGCGCCGCGGACGATGAAGGACTTGCGCGAAGCACGCCAGGGCAAGCGTGCGTCGCGGGCCAAGGCCGCCGAGAACGTCCTCCGCGAGGGCCTGCGCCTGGAGCGCGTGCCCGACCCCTCGATCCTCGTCCTCTTCGGGGCGACGGGCGACCTCGCCCACCGCAAGGTCATCCCCGCGATGTACCACCTGTGGCGCACGAACCTGCTGTCCCACGAGTCCCTCGTGCTGGCCATCGGTCGACGCGAGTACGACGACGACGCGTTCCGGGCCGAGATCCGCACGTCGCTGGAGCAGTTCAGCCGCGTCCTGCCCCTGGACGACGCAGCCTGGCGGTTGTTCAGCGAGCGCGTCCGCTACCACCGGCTGGACTTCGCCGACGCGACCGGCTTCGACACCCTGGCGACCCGCCTGGACACCCTCGACGAAGAGCGCGGCACTCGTGGCAACCGGCTCTTCTACCTCGCCACCCAGCCATCGCAGTTCGCCGAGATCGTCGGCCAGATCGGTCGGGTCGGGCTCGATCACGAGAAGCACGACGGCGGCTGGCGACGGGTCGTCATCGAGAAGCCGTTCGGTCGCGACCTCGACTCCGCGAAGCGCCTCAACCGCGAGGTCAGCAAGGTCTTCCGCGAGTCGCAGGTCTACCGCATCGACCACTACCTGGGCAAGGAGACGGTCCGCAACCTGCTCGTCTTCCGCTTCGGCAACGGCATCTTCGAGCCGCTCTGGAATCGGCGCTACGTCGATCACGTGCAGATCACCGTCGCCGAGTCGATCGGTATCGAGAACCGCGGGGCGTTCTACGAGGAGACGGGTGCCTCGCGCGACTTCCTCCAAAACCACCTGTTGCAGCTCATCAGCCTCGTCGCCATGGAACCGCCGGCCACCTTCGAGGCGGACGCCCTGCGCGACGAGAAGGTCAAGGTCCTCCGGGCGATCGGCACCCACCCGCCGGATCCCGCGACCGACGTCGTGCGCGGCCAGTACGGCCCGGGCTGGGTCGCCGCGACGCAGGTCCCGGGGTACCGGGCGGAGGCCGACGTCGATCCCGCGTCGGAGACCGAGACGTTCGTCGCGGCGCGCCTGAACATCGATGACTGGCGCTGGTCCGGCGTGCCCTTCTACGTGCGCACCGGCAAGCGCCTGCCCAAGCGCGCGACGGAGATCGCCATCCAGTTCCGGGCCGTGCCCCATCGCCTGTTCCAGGACGCGGCCGTGGATGCCGAGGCCAACCTGCTGGCCATCCGGATCCAGCCCGACGAGGGCATCATGCTGCGCTTCGGAGCCAAGGTCCCGGGTCTCGGGCTCAACGTCCGCCAGGTGACCATGGACTTCACCTACGGCTCGTCGTTCAACGTGGACTCGCCCGACGCCTACGAGACCCTGATCCTGGATGCCCTCCAGGGCGACGCCTCGCTGTTCACCCGGGCCGACGAGGTCGAGGAGGCGTGGAGCATCGTGGATCCGATCATCGAGGCCTGGGCCGCCGCGCCCGCACCGACGTACCCGAACTACGACGCCGGCACGTGGGGGCCTCCCGAGGCGGACGAGCTGCTCGCGCGCGAAGGCCGGCGCTGGCGGCGGATCTGACGCCCCGATGACGACCACCGCCGCCCCGCAGATCAAGATGGGCGAGCCGGTCCTGCGCTGGTCCGCTCGGGCGCGCAGCATCGCCGACGTCGAGAAGGAGCTGGCCAGGATCTGGGCGCACCAGGACCTGACCGTCAGCGACGTCCAGGGCGACGGTCCGCCCGGACGGCACATCGCGGCCCGGACGAGCGTGATGAACCTCGTGGTCATCGCCCGTCGCCCGGAGATCGCCGAGCGCGCCGCCGCGACCATCCAGGCCCTCACCGGCCGCCACCCGTCGCGGACCATCGTGGTCCAGTCGGCGGATCCCGACGGTCCGTCGTGGGTGGATGCCCATGTCGAGGCGCACTGCGTCCTGCCCCGGGCGGACGCCCCGGAGATCTGTGCCGAGACCATCCAGCTGACCGCCGGCGGCGAGGCGGGACGGCACCTCTCGGCGATCGTCACGCCGCTCATCGTCCACGACCTGCCGACCACGGTCTGGTGGCCGGGCGAGCCACCCTTCGCCACCCGCGCCGCCCAGGAGCTGCTCTCGTCGGCCGATCGCCTGGTCGTGGATGGCTCTTCGTGGGGCGGCGACGGCCTGACCAGGCTGCGCGAGATGGCCTCGCTGCTGGACACGTCGCGGCTGGCCATCAGCGACTTCGCGCTCGTCCGCCAGTCGCGCTGGCGGGAGGCCATCGCATCGATCTTCGACGATCCGGATTTCCTGCCCTTCCTGCGGTCGCTGCGCCGGATCGCCGTGACCTACGCGACGCACGACGAGTCGGGGGCGCCAGGCTCGACCAACATCGTCAAGCCGCTCTACCACGTTGCGTGGCTCGCTTCGAGGTTGGGACTGTCCGTGGTCAAGCCATTGACGACGATCGCGGGTCCGGCGTCCGCCGCGGCGGCGAACAGGGGGCGGCTGGTCCCTGGCGCACGGC
>JANOTJ010000357.1:0-1929 GCA_031416295.1 Chloroflexota bacterium | reverse complement strand
GCCGCGGCGGCGGTGACGGATTGCTGTGATGAGACGACCTTGAGGACGGCCACCCTGTGCTTCGACATGCGCCCGACTGTCACGCATGTCCCGACTCACCTGTCGCCTATCACCTGTCACCTATGTCGTGAACTCAGACACTTCCGGGCTCACCACTTCCCAGCGCGGCGGCGACGCACCGATAGACTATCGGGCATGCCGACCAAACTCATCCTCGATGTCGATCCCGGCACGGATGATGCCGTTGCCCTGATGCTCGCCGCTCTCCATCCGGATCTGGAGCTGGTGGGGGCGACGACCGTCAATGGCAATGTCGGCGTTGAGTCCTGCACGGAGAACGCGCTGCGCGTCTTCGACCACATCGGCCTGCCCATCCCGGTCTACGAGGGCGCCGCGCGCCCGATCGTCCGATCTGGTCTCCCGATCGCGCGCGCCGACATCCAGAGCACGACGGCAGTCCACGGAGAGTACCTGGACATTCCGGTTTCGAGATCTGGAAAGCAGGCGACAGGCGCGGTCGAGTTCCTGGTCGAGACCTACCGCGCCACGACCGACGAGATCATCCTGGTCCCGGTCGGGCCGCTGTCCAACATCGCGACGGCACTCATCCTCGAGCCGAGGCTGAAGGACCTCATCCCTGAGCTCGTCATCATGGGCGGTGCGAACCGCTACGGGAACGTCACGCCCCGGGCCGAGTTCAACATCTGGGCCGATCCGGAGGCAGCGCGGATCGTCATCAACAGCGGCGTTCGCAGGATCACCCTCGTCCCGCTTGACGCCACCCACAAGGCGCTGGTGTCGCTGGACGACTGCGCTTGGCTCCGGGCGCTTGGCACGCCAGCCGGTCAGGCCGCGGCGCGGTTCACGGAGCGGCGCATCCAGGGCTACGACACGACGCAGCCGATGACCCGACCGCACGCAGCGCCGGTCCATGACGCGCTGGCCGTCGCGGCGATCGTGGATCGCTCCGTGATCACGACACGCCATCTCCACGTCGACGTCGAAACACGCGGTGAACTGACGTTGGGCGAGACCGTCATCGATACCAATCAGCGCAGTGGGCGCGAGCCGAACGTCCATGTCGCGCTCGACGCCGATGAGCCGAGGTTCGTGGCCATGCTGCTCGAGACCTTCGCGCGCGATCCGCTCCAGAGCGGCTCCCGGCAGCCGTCGGCGTCTTTGCCCTGAATGCGATGGGCGTCACGCCAACAAGGGCGACGCCCAGCCGCCAAGTGCAAGTCCGACCGGACGTTTCGATGTGACGCATCACCCCGGGTCAGGGCAGGACTTCGAGGACGGCGATCACGGGTGGATCGACACCCGACTCAAGGTCGCCGGTAAAGAACGCGTACCTTCCCGCCGTCAGAGTCATCTGGACGACGTTCCCGCAGGGACCCAACTGGCCGCGGTCCTCAGCACGTTGTGCCGCGGAGCATCCGACGTCACCCATACCCCCAATTGCGAACCCCTCCGTGTCGCCGTGCCCGAGGCGATCCAGATCGTCATCGCTCAGCGGACCTGGAGTCTCCGCAGCGGTTCGTTTCCGCTGGGCGAAGCCGACGCTTGAACCGGGCGTGTCCAGGACCACGTAGACGTCCCCGGCACGAACGATGGCCGGATCCAGGCGCACCTCGGACGCCGTGACCACGACATGGACCTCCTGTGCCCCCGGTGGGATGGGCCGGGCACGTCCACAGCCGGCAAGCATGCCCGCCAGCAGGATGGCGGCCATGAGCGCGACGATCGCACTCGCGAGCCTGGGGCGTGAACGCATGACGGCCTCCTGAATGCCAGCCGCGTTGTGCGGCCATGTCACAACGACGCGACCGTCGGCCCGTTGTCACAGGCCACCACGGCATCTTGCGGTTTCGTGCAGGAGGACCGGGACACGCCCTGACACGGCCCGTTCCCCGGGCCCACGCAACGCCC
>JANOTJ010000356.1:0-2500 GCA_031416295.1 Chloroflexota bacterium | reverse complement strand
TCCGTGATCGCATCGGTCGAGGTCGATCAAGCAGGTGAGCGCCAGGCAAGCAGGTGAGCGCCAGGCAAGCAGGTGAGCGCCAGGCAAGCAGGTGAGCGCCAGGCAAGCAGGTGAGCGCCAGGCAAGCAGGTGAGCGCCAGGCGAGCGGCCGGCGTCACCATCACGGTCATGCCGCCACGACGACGCACCCGCAGCTCGGAACTGGAGCGCGAGACCGTCCGCCGCACGGCCACGATCTCGAGCGCGCTCGGGCGAGAGGTTCGCTCCGGCCGACGCACGAGGCACCTCACGCAGGCCTCGCTCGGCGCGCGCATCGATCGCTGCCAGTCGGAGGTCAGCGAGATCGAGCGTGGCCAGGGCGGGCGCATCCCGCTCGAGACGTGGATCGCGATCGGGACCGCGCTCGACCGACCACTAGCCGTCGGGTTCAGCCGTCCGCTCGAGGCGCGCGCTGCCGAGCCCGCTGACGCCGGCCACCTCCGCATCCAGGAGTACCTGCTCGCGCGGGCGAGCGCGACCGGCCGGCCCGGCACCTTCGAGGTGCCCACGAGGCCCACCGATCCGCGCCGATCGACCGACGTCGGGATCATCGATCGGCCGCACGCCACACGGATCCAGGCCGAGTGCTGGAACGTGATCGGCGACCTCGGGGCGGCCGCCCGGGCAACCCACCGCAAGGTGGCCGAGGCCGCCGCCACCTGGCCTGACGACCGCGTCGCCAGCGTCTGGGTCGTCTCGGCGACAGCCGCCAACCGAGCGATCCTTGCCCGCTACCCGCACGTCCTGGCGTCGGCGTTCCCAGGCTCGTCCAGGGCGTGGGTGCGAGCCCTGGAGCAGGGAACGGAAGCCCCGCACCAGCCCGGCCTCGTCTGGTTCGACCCGGCGCGGGGCCGACTGACCGAGTGGCGGCGCGCTACCATCCAGGCGTGAGCGACCACGACACCCTGCATGTCTCGCAGCATCCTGCCGTCCTGCACAAGCTCGCCGTCCTGCGCGACGTGGACACCGAGCCCAAGAAGTTCCGCGAGGTCGTCCGCGAGCTCAGCTGGCTGCTTGGCTACGAGGCCCTCGCCGACGCGCCCGTCCGCCGCAGGCGTATCACCACCCCGATGGAGGAGATGGACGCCAGCGAGCTCGGCGAGCGCATCGGCCTCGTCCCGATCCTGCGCGCGGGCCTGGGCATGGTCGAAGCGATGCTGGAGCTGATGCCCACGGCGCAGGTCTGGCACCTGGGCCTCTTCCGCGACGAGCAGACGCTGCGCCCCGTCGAGTACTACAACAAGCTGCCGACCTCGGCCAGCGTGGACCTGTGCCTGATCCTCGATCCGATGCTCGCGACCGGCGGCAGCGCCACGGCTGCCATCGATGTCCTCAAGCGCTGGGGCGCGGTCCAGCCGGTCCGCATCAAGCTCATCAACCTCATCGCCGCACCCGAGGGCGTACGAGCCGTGCAGCAAGCGCATCCGGACGTCGAGATCCACTGCGCAGCGCTCGACCGCCAGCTCAACGAGAAGGGCTACATCATGCCCGGCCTGGGCGACGCCGGCGACCGCCAGTTCGGGACCGGCCACTCGGACTGATCCGGCCGCCTGGGAGTGAGGGCGAAACGTCTTCGCGCCGATTCTGCATTGACCTTTCGCGCCCCTCCACGATCGCCCGGGGCATCACGATGCCCGGCCGTCGAGCGACGACCGGGCATCCGGTAGAGCTGGGCCGGTGCTCCGGTCAGGCGGTGACGAGCCCGCCGGCGAGAAACGAGAGGTCGGCGACCGTGTTGCCGGTGAGCTTGATGCGATCGGCGACGTGCTCGCGGATCCATGCCGCCGCGGCTGGGGCGGCCGACTCGGCCTCCGCACGGGTCTCCCACAGGCTCAGCGAGACGAACGTGCCATCGCCGGCGTTGGCGAGGCCGTACGCGATGAACCCGGGCGAGGCCTGGAAGGCCTCGAGCATCCCGCCCGGGGCCTGGGCGAGCGCACTGACCTCCTCGAACGTCCCCGATGTGACCTGAGTGGCGCCGGCGGCTGAGTCGAGCCGGGCGACCGTCCGGGTTGCAGGGGGCGCCCCTCCTGCCGATTACGGGCGGCGTCTGCGTTCCCGGCAAGCGACGGTGGCGGCGACGACCAGGTGGAGCGTCAGGCGGCGGCTGTCGATCGCCATCGGGTCAGGATCCATCCCGTATCCGCGAGCGCCCATGCCCCGCGCCTGGCCAACCACCAGACAGGTGTCAGGCTCAACGTCACGTCGGGGTCGCGCTATGCTCGCGTGATGACGGTCTCCGCCGGGCGCGCACGCAGCCGGACGACCCGCCCCGCTCGCACGGGTCGGGCGGCCACGCCGATCCTCGTCCGCCAGGTGAGCAACGGCATCGAGGAGAGCGTCCACCGCGGCGACATCGTCGAGGCCGACGCCAGCGGACGCATCGTGCGCCAGCTCGGCGATGCCGATCGGCTGGTCAACTTGCGCTCGACGGTCAAGCCCTTCGGCGCCGTCGCGCTGA
>JANOTJ010000355.1:0-3506 GCA_031416295.1 Chloroflexota bacterium | reverse complement strand
CCGCTGGTCCAGGAGCAACCAGATCGCCTGGCCGACCGAATCCCAGCGGTAGTCCGCGATGCTGCCGTCGCCGGCGCTTGCCCGATACCACACCTCCGGCGGCCCGCCCGGCGCCTCGGCAGTGATCGAACAGCCCTCATCTCCGACCGAATCGCAGCCAACGAGTAGCTGACGGCCGTCCGGGTCATAGATCCGCTCGATGCCAAGGGGAGCGTCGATCGCCGGAGATGGATCCGATACGAACGTGCCGTCCAGTCGCAGGACCCCGGGCCCGCCCACGGCACCGTCCTGTCGCCAGGCGAGGAACCCGCCACCGTCGAGTGCCCAGATCTCGTCCTGGCTGCCACTCGCGGCGACGACGACTCCCGCGGGGATTGAGAGGCTGGTCCGCTCCCCGCTCTCCGGCTCCAGGATCGTGATGACCAGGGGGTCGAACAACGCGAGACGATCATCCGGGGCCCAGGCGATGCCCGACGATCCCAGGTCCGCGACGATCTGCGGATCGCGAGCCGGCTGGAGGAGGTCGTAGACCGCCACACCCGACGCTCGTTCCGGGTCCTTCCAGCCCACGAGCGGGACAGCCAGAAAGCCGTCGGTCGAGACGCGTGACGCCGCATCGGGCGATGGGTTGGAGCCGAGGATCCCGGAGAAGGTCGCGACGACCGTGGCGTCGCCCTTGTTCGGCCAGAGCTGCACCTCGATCGCCTGCACGTCCGACGTCGGGTCGATGAGGGTCCGTACGACGATCGCGTCGTGCGGACCACCAAGCAGGATCGCGGGCCGCGGATCCGGGCTCGGTACCGTTACGGGCGCCGACGGGTGCGTCGCGATCGGCGACGGACTGGGATCTACGCCGCCGGCCGGCATCCGAAGCCAGCCGTTGCCGAATGCCACGATGGACCCGACCGCCACGACCGCGATGCCCGCCGCGACCAGGGTTAAGCGCAGGCCGTTGCGCTCGCGTCGGCGGAGGGCGAGTCGGCGCTCCAGCTCGTCGGTGGTGATTGTCAGCGGCAGCCCCTCGCCATCGGCGCGGAGGGCGCTGCGGAGCTGATCTTCCAGTCGGCTGTCATGCATGGGTCGTGGCCTCCCCGAGGCTGGTGCCGAGCGGGTCGGCGAGGTGGATGCGGAGTCGATCGAGCGCGGTCTGGAGCTGCGCCTTGATGGTGTTAGGGCTCTTGCCCAGGGTCGTCGCGACCTCGTCGACGGACAGGTCGGCGTAGTAGCGCAGCACGACCGCCGCCCGCATCTGAAGGGGCAGGTCGGCGATGCCGTCCAGCAGGGCGAGACGGGTGGAGGTGTCCGTGCCAAGGTCGCCGGCGGCCGACCGGTCCGGGACCAGATCCAGTCGGACGATCCGCCCGGACCGCCGCCGTGACGCCAAGGCATGGTTGGTCGCCACGCGCAGCAGCCAAGCCCGCAGCGACCGTTCCTCGCGGATCGAGCCGCCCTTCTCGAACGCGGTCAGGAGCGTCTCGATGACGACGTCCTCCGCCTCTGCCCGATCTCGCAGGATCAGGTAGGCGACGCTCTGGAGCTCGCGGCCATAGGCCTCCAGGAGGTCACCCAGCGTCTCGGGTCGGCGTCTTCGCAGCGCTTCGACGGTCACTTGTCCATGCCTTGGTCCCCCTCCGTGCGGCCATCTGGGCGGCCGCGTCGAAGGATAGATGCGCGACGAAGACGTTTCGGGCTAGTAAATGGTGCGCGGTGGCATCATCGCGAACGTGATCGACCTGCCCGCCGTCGCCCGACTTCCAGGCGGCGAGCTGCCGTACACGCTCCGACGGTCGCCGCGGGCGCGCGGGCTGCGGGTCGTCATCCACCCAGATCGCGGTGTGCTGGTGACCGTGCCCGCACGCACCTCGCGGGCCGATGGGGAGCGCCGCGCCCTCGAATTCCTGCGCGACCGCGAGCCGTGGGTCCGCCGTCACCTGGCTCGCCAGGTCGAGGACGGGGCGCGCCTGGCGGCGCTCGGTGGTGCGCAGGACGGCGGTCGTGTCCGCTTCGGCGGGGAGTTGCACCGGGTTCGTGTCGTCACGGGCGGCGCGGCGGCACGTTCGCGCGTCGAGCGCGTCGGCGGCGAGGACGAGGACGAGCTGGTCATCCATCGAGGCGCGCGCGAACGCCGGGCAGACCGGGCGATCCTCGAGGCGTGGCTGCGCCAGCGGGCGAAGCTCATGATCGCGCAGGCCGTGGCGCAGCACGCCCCGGCGATGTGTGTCGTGCCCGCAGCCGTCACGTTCCGCGACCCGCGGTCACGCTGGGGGAGTGCCTCGCGCCAGGGCCGCCTGTCCTTCTCGTGGCGGTTGATCCTGGCGCCACCGGAGGCGCTCGATACCGTCGTCATCCACGAGATCGCGCACCTGCGCGTCTTCGGGCATGGGCCGGCGTTCTGGAGCCTCGTCGCGACGCACCGCCCGGATCACCGGACCTGGCGGCGCTGGCTGCACGACCATGCCACCGAGCTGCACGGGGCGCTCGGACCCGGCTAGTGCAGGAGGCCCACGGGACCACCCAGGTGGCGGACGACGCTCGCGCCATCCCAGAACAGGGGAGGCACGTCGAGCTCGTCATTCGCGCCGTCGGCCAGCGCGCCCCAGAGGTCCGCGACAGCGTCGATCGTGACGTCCGTCGACACGGCAAGGAGGTGATTGCGAACCGGCGCAAGCAGGGCGAGCGGCTTGTCGCCGAGGATCGGCAGGAGGGCGTCCGGCAGGAGCAGGAGTGATGACCCCCAGCCGTGGCCACAGATCGCGACCACATCCCAGCCCTGGTGCCGGAACCGTTCTATGCGCGGCGGCTCCGAGGCGACGACGCGCCGAAGGTTGTCGAGGGCAGTCGCCAGCAACGTCAGCTCGTCGATCCCCCAGCGCTCGACGAGGTCGCGCGAGACGTGGCTGAAGGCCGGCCCGAAGTCGATGCCGAAGCCCGTAGGGATCCCCGGCGGCACCTCGATCTCGAGCGGTGCGAGCTCCGGTGGGTAGGGATGCCAGACCCGCTTGAGCACGGGCAGGATCTTCGAGGCGAGCTCCGGCCACGGTGCACCGGGATCGACCGTCAGGGCGGCCGTCCGGATCCTTTCGACCAGCTCCGGGTCCAGGCGCCCGCCGATCGCCTGGATCACCAGCCTGTCGCGCCGCCGGTCCTTGGCCTTGCGGTGGGCGCGGCGCTCGCCGCTGGCTGCCTTCACGGTCTTCATGCCGTGCATCCTGGCGAGTAGCGCTCACCCCGCGATCTCGGGCCGATGCACTGGCGCTTAGCTGCGGATCGGTAAGCCGTGCCGTCTGCGCCCGCGGAGAACCGCACGATCGCCGGCCACAAGGTGTTCTTCCCAGGCAGGTTCAAGCAACAGGTTGATCAGCGCGTCCCCGAGCCACTCCTCGAAGCGCGCCGGCCTCCACCTTCTTTGATAGACGAGTTGGGAATACCAGTCCGCACCCGTCATCGCCCAGAGCACCGCCAGTGCTTCCGACGACGTGATCGTCGACCGCAGTCGTCCGCTCCGC
>JANOTJ010000354.1:0-1542 GCA_031416295.1 Chloroflexota bacterium | reverse complement strand
CACGATGACCGAGCGGCGCGTCGCCCTCGTGACCGGCAGTGCCCGGGGCATGGGCCGCGCGATGTGCGAGGTCCTCGCTGCGTCCGGCCACCGCGTCGTCGGCCTGGACCGTCTTGACCAGGAGCGTGGTCCGCTGGAGCGGACCATCGCCGCGGATCTGCTCGATCCGGCGGTACCCGCCCGGGTGGTCACCGACATCGTCAGCGTCGAGGGACGCCTCGATGTCCTCGTTCACAACGCGGCCGTGTACGTGCCGACACACCCGCTCTCCGAGGTCACACTGGAGGACTACGACCTTCAGACGGGCGTCAACCTGCGTGCGGTCTTCTTCCTTTCGCAGGCCGCCGCCGAGGCCATGCGCCCCAACGGTTTCGGCCGGATCATCGGCATCTCCAGCGTCGGGGCGCGGACCGGCGGCGTGTCCAACTCGGCCATCTACAACGCGGCCAAGGCTGGCGTCATCAGCTTGATGAAGAACTTCGCGCGCAACTACGGCAAGTACGGGATCACCGCCAACGCGGTCGCCCCGGGCGCCGTCGAGGGCTTCATGACCGACCACATGACAGCGAAGGAGAAGGCGGATCTCGTGGCGATCCTGCCGCTCGGCCGGTTCGCGGCACCCGTTGAGATCGCCCGGGTCGTCGGCTTCCTGGCGTCGGACGACGCGAGCTACATCAACGGCGCGACCATCGACGTCAACGGCGGCTGGGTCATGACGTGAGCGAGTCCGTCGGTGGCGGCGAACCGCCCCGTGGCGGCGAACCGCCCCGCCTTCGACTCGGCGTCATCGGTGCCGGCGCGTGGGCGGCCTTCGCGCACATCCCGGCCTTCCTGCGGCGCTCGGAGATCGAGCCCTGGATCATCAACCGCCGAGATCCGGCGCAGCTCCAAACGCTGCGCGATCGATTCGGCTTCGCCCGTGCGACGACCGACTGGCGCGAGGTCATCGAGGCGCGGCCGGACATCGTCGCCCTGACCGGTCCCGTCGCCCTGCGCGCCGAGCAGGCCATCGCCGCGCTCAGGTCCGGCATCCACGTCCTCGCCGAAAAGCCCTTCACCATCGATCCCGCCGGCGCCTGGGCGATCGATCGCCTGGCGCGCGAGCGCGGTCTCCACGTCGTCCTGTGCTACGCGTGGAACGAGATGGGCATCGTCGAGCAGGCTCGCCGGCTCATCGGGGATCCGGACCAACCCGACGGGATCGGCGAGGTTGAACACGTCTCGGTCGAGATGGCCACCGTGGTCCGCGACCTCCTGACGGCCGGGGCGACGTACCTCGGCGACGCCGACGTGCCGCTGCCGCGCGGTGAGACCTGGTCGGATCCGGCGGTCTCGGGTGGCGGCTACGGGCAGGGGCAGCTGACCCATGCTTTGGGCCTCGTGGCGCGCCTGTTGCCGGGCCTGCGAGCGTCGCAGGTGGCCGCGTTCACGCACGGGCCCGGGGCGTCGGTGGAGCTCCACGACGCGCTCGTCGTGCGTTTCGCGGGCGGCGCGATCGGCTCCATCGGCGGGGCGTCGCTGCCCCAGGGCACGTTCGGCAAC
>JANOTJ010000353.1:0-23486 GCA_031416295.1 Chloroflexota bacterium | reverse complement strand
GATCAGGGCGTCGAACGCGATGTCGGCCGGGTCACGGTCCAACGCCTCCCCGAGCTCCGCCAGTGATCGGCCGCTCCAGTCCGGATGGCTGGCGGCGTACGAGATGACGATCCCTTCCCAGCCGGGGTCGGCAGCCACGTTGCCGGAGAGCTGCGTCGTGAAGCCCTGGCGCAGGTGGCTCGCGAGCCCGCCGTCCAGGAACAGCGAACCATCGGAATGTCCGTGTGGGTCGATGAATCCCGGGGTCACGACAAGCCCCGCACAATCGATCGTCGTGGCGACCTCGCCCGAGTCGACCGCCGACAGGTCGCCGACGGCCAGGATCCGATCCCCCAGCACGCCGACGTCACCCGGGCGGCCCGGAGCGCCCGTGCCATCCACCACCAGGCCGCCGCGAAGAAGCAGGTCGAAGGCCGTCATCGCGACCCATCATGCCACCGCGCACCATTGACTAGCCCGAATCTCCTTCGTTGCGCATCTATTCTTCGACGCGGCCGCCCAGATGGCCGCGCGGAGGGGGAACAAGGCATGGATCGATGACCGTCGAAGCGCTGCGAAGGCGCCGACCCGAGACGCTGGCCGACTTGCTGGAAGCCTATGGCCGCGAACTCCAGAGCGTCGCCTTTCTGATCCTGCGCGATCGGGCAGAGGCGGAGGATGTTGTCATCGAGACGATCCTGACCGCATTCGAGAAGGGCGGCTCGATCCGCGAGGAACGCTCCTTGAGGGCCTGGCTGCTGCGCGTGGCGACCAACCATGCCTTGGCGTCACGGCGGCGGTCCGGGCGAATCGTCCGACTCGATGTAGTCCCGGACCGGTCGGCCGCCGGCGACCTTGGCACCGACACCTCCACCCGTCTCGCCCTGCTTTCTGGCATAGCCGACCTGCCGCTTCAGATGCGGGCCGCAGTCGTGCTGCGCTACTACGCCGATCTGTCCGTCGACGAGGTGGCGGCGACCCTGGGCAAGAGCCCCAACACCATCAAGGCCCAACTCCAGACCGCGCTCGATCGACTCCGAGTCCATCTCGCCGATCCGCTCGGCACCAGCCTCGGGGAGGCCACGAACCATGCATGACAGCCGACTGGAGGATCAGCTCCGCAGCGCCCTCCGCGCCAGGGCCGACGCGCTGCCCGTGACCATCACCACGCCCGAACTGGAGCGCCGGCTCCTGCTGCGCCGCCGCGGCCGGGACGGCCAGCGCCTGACCCTGGTGGCGGCCGCGGTCGCCGTCGTGGCGATCGGATCGATCGTGGCTCTGGGCAACGGCTGGCTCCGAATGCCCGCGATCGGGGTGGACCCGGGTCCGTCGCCGGCCGAAACGCCGATCTCGACGCACCCCACAACCGAGCCGACACAGGTCGCGCCGGCGAGCCCCGGTCCCCGGCCCGTCCCACAGATGGGAGGCCCAAACGATGCCATCGTGGTGCGATCCACCGTCGACCCGCTGTCCCCTGTGCACGGCATCGAGGTCCAGCTCTGGCCGGCCGCGGGTGACGTGTCCGTGCTCGCGACGTTCTCGGGGGTCATCGGGGGCAACCCGACGCCCGACGCGCCCGCCCGCGTGTCGCAGGACGCGATGCTGGCGGTACCGCTCGTGGACTGGGAAGGCTCCGGGCGCCATATCGGGGTCGCCATCTACGACCTGTCGGAGCCGACGCTGGATCCCCGGATCGTCACGGACCTGGGATCGTCGGGCATCGCGTGGGGCCCGGATGATCGTCTCGCGTTGTTCGACCCCCTGGCCATCACGATCCTGGAGCCGGATACCGGGGAGCGGGCCAGCCTTTCCATCCCCGCGGGAGTCAGCGTCACCGCGAGCGGGAACCAGGACGAGGTCTGGGCACTCGACGGCGGCGGGTTCCTCGCCTGGCGGCAGGACGGTGTCGTGGGCGGGCCCGGCATCCTGCGACTGGACGGCACGTTCGTAACGGATCCATCGCCCGCGATCAGCGCTCCTCTTGGCATCGAGCGGATCTATGACCCGGACGGGCGGCAACTCATCGTTGGCTGCGATTCGGTCGGCGACGCGGGCAGCGTGGGCTGCTCGCTCATTGCCGCGGCGCCGGGCGGGCCGACGGAGGTCTGGTACCGGGCGAGAGCTGGGGACGGCACCATCGCGGACTACCGCTGGGACGCGATCGGCAAGGCGGTCTGGTTGCTCCTGGACCAACGCTCGGTGGACGGCCGGACGCTCGACCTGATCCTGCGAACCGGGAGGCCAGATGCGTTCGTCGATCGCGCGACCCTGTCTGACATCGAGATCCGCGCGGAGACCGACCCGCAGCTGGTGGGGATCGCGGACGACGAGCGTCGCGTCGCGATCGCGCTCGATCGTGGAGTTGTGGCCCTGGTCGATACCGCGACCGGCGATTGGATCGCTGCTGCGGGCTCCTTCGCTGGTTGGGCCGACCAGCGCGGGACCATGAGGCGCGGGACCGGAGGCTGACCGACCCTCTGCTACAATCCGCCCTCCGTGGGGCCATAGCTCAGCTGGAAGAGCACCTGCATGGCATGCAGGGGGTCCGGGGTTCGAGTCCCCGTGGCTCCACCACAAACCGCTCAGACGCCGACTGCACCCCTCGCCGACGGCGGGGGGTGATCCGTATCCAGAGGCCGCAGCCGTGACCGAGCCCGCCCACTCCGCCGAGCCTCGCAGCCGCGTCGAACGCTACGACCCGACCGCGGTGGAGCCTGCCTGGCAGGCCCGCTGGGCGGAGGCGCGCCTCTACGACACGGACCTGTCCGACACGAGCAAGCCGCGGCACTACCTGCTGACGATGTACCCGTACCCCAGCGGCGACCTGCACATCGGCCACTGGTACATCGTGACCCCGACCGACGCCATCGCCCGCTTCCGGCGAATGCACGGCCTCAACGTCTTCTTTCCGATCGGCTTCGATGCCTTCGGGCTGCCGGCCGAGAACGCGGCCATCAAGAACGGCGGCCACCCGTTCCCCTGGACGATGCAGAACATCGAGAAGATGCGCCGCCAGTTCCGGACCATGGGCGCGACGTTCAGCTGGGACCACGAGGTGGTCACCGCCGACCCTGCCTTCTACCGCTGGAATCAGTGGCTGTTCCTGCGCTTCCTGGAGCACGGCCTGGCCTACCGCAAGAAGTCGCCCGTGGACTGGTGCCCCAACGACGGCACCCTTGCGCGCGAGCAGGTCGAGGGCGTCGATCGCCACTGCTGGCGCTGCGGCGCCCTGGTCGAGAAGCGCGACCTCGAGCAGTGGTACCTGCGCACGACCGCCTTCGCCGACGAACTGCTGGACTTCACCGGCCTCGACTGGCCGGAGCCGATCCGCACCCAGCAGACGAACTGGATCGGCCGCTCCGAGGGCGCCGAGATCGACTTCACGACCGCGCCGTCCGGGCACCACCAGGAGCACGAGACGCTGCGCGTGTTCACGACCCGCCCGGACACGCTGTTTGGCGCCACGTTCATGGTCCTCGCGCCCGAGCATCCGCTGGTCGCCGCCCTGACCGCCCCGGAACGGCGAGCCGAGGTGGACGCCTACATCGAGCAGGCGCGCCGCCGAACGGAGATCGATCGAATGTCCACGGACCGCGACAAGACGGGCGTGGCCATCGGAGCCGAGGCCGTCAATCCGGTCAACGGCGAGCACATCCCCATCTTCATCGCCGACTACGTGCTGTCCGGCTACGGCACGGGCGCGATCATGGCCGTGCCCGCCCACGACGATCGCGACTTCGCCTACGCGCGCCAGTTCGGGCTGCCCATCCGGCGGGTCGTCGCGACGCCGGGCACGGACGCCGATTCGCCGGTCGAGGACGCGTACATCGCGCACGCCGCCGACGAGCAGCTGGTCAACTCGGGACGCTTCGATGGTCTGTCGGCCGACGAGGGCGGCCGCCGGATCGTGGCGGCGCTGGCGGAGTCCGGCGCCGCCCAGCCCAAGGTCACCTACCGACTGCGCGACTGGCTGATCAGCCGCCAGCGCTACTGGGGCACGCCCTTCCCGATCATCTACTGCCCGACGGACGGCATCGTGCCGGTGCCCGACGAGGACCTGCCCGTCCGCCTGCCGGAAACCGTGGACTACAAGGGCTCGGGCTCCAACCCACTGGACCATGACGAGGCGTTCCTGCACGTCGAGTGCCCGCGCTGTGGCGGGCCGGCGCGACGCGAGACGGACACGATGGACACCTTCATCGATTCGTCGTGGTACTGGTTCCGCTACCTGTCGCCGGCCAAGGACGACGGTCCGGTTGACCGCGCGCTGGTCGATGCCTGGACGCCCGTGGACCAGTACACGGGCGGCGCGGAGCACGCGGTCATGCACCTGATGTACAGCCGGTTCTGGACGAAGGCGATGCGCGAGTGCGGCCTGATCGGCGAGGGCGAGCCGTTCAGGCGGCTGTTCAACCAGGGCCAGATCCTGGGCGCCGACGGCGAGCGCATGAGCAAGAGCCGGGGCAACGTCCAGGACCCCGACGAGCTCGTCCAGCGCTACGGCGCGGATGCCGTCCGCCTGTTCCTGATGTTCATGGGCCCGTGGGACCAGGGTGGTCCGTGGAGCCCGACCGGGATCGGTGGCGTGTCGCGCTTCCTGAACAGGATCTGGACGGTGGCCCTGGATGCGCATGGGCGCGAGCCCGGCGATCCGGCGAGCGGCGTGCTGGCCGCCGGCGAGACCGAGGCCGCCGCACGCGACGCCCTGCGAGCCGCCGCGCATCGGACCCTGCGCGACGTCACCGCCGACTACGAGGCGTTCCACTTCAACACGATGGTCGCCAAGCTCATGGAGCTGTCCAACACGCTCTTCCGCTATCGAGGCACGCCCGTCGCCGGTGGCCCGGAGTGGGACGAGACGCTGCGCCTGCTGCTGTTGATGCTCGCGCCGGCGGCGCCGCACATCACCGAGGAGCTGTGGTCGCGACGACAGGTCGCCGCCGGCCGACCGTGGACCAGCATCCACCTCGAGTCGTGGCCGGCCGTGGACGAGGCGGCGACCACCGAATCGACCCGTGAGGTCCCGGTCCAGATCAACGGCAAGCTGCGCGACAGGATCGTCGTGGCCGCGGACGCCGACCAGGACACGATCCAGGGAGCCGCCCTCGCCGCACCGCGGATCGTGGCGTGGCTCGATGGACGGGTTCCGGACAAGGTCATCGTGGCCGGCGGCGGCCGGCTCATCAACGTCGTCCTGCGCGATGGCTGATCCGCGGGCCGGCGAGGGCGCCGTAGAGGTCATCGCGCGGCTGAAGCTGTGATGACCTGGTCGCGGATCGCGGGTGTCGCACTGTCCGTCGCGCTTGCGCTGTCGGCCGTAGCCTGCGCCCCGCTGGAGTCGGGGCCGGGTGCGGACCGGGTCCACCTGGACAATGCGACCGACATCGCGGTCGGCATCTACCTCAACGACGCGTGGGTCGGGACGTATCCGGCTGGAGCGTCAGCGACGGTAGCCCTGGCCGGCCACGGCGGTCCACCGTTCGTCGTGAGCGTGCGGACGGCAGCCGGAACAGTCCTGCATGAAGAGACCATCAGCGCCGACGACATGCGTCGAGCACGGACGGAGGGCTTCGGGTGGTTCAGTGCGCTGGGACCCCCGTGCGGGACCACCCGCCTGGCCTTCGGCGCGGTCGAACTTGATCCGCTCGAGGCCCAGGAGGTCGAGCCCGGTCCCTGCCCCTGAGGGTCAGGTCGCCAGGCTTTCGAGCCAGACGATTCGGATGACGTCCTCGACCCGGCGAAACTCGGGGTCGCCGGTGATGAGCGGCAGCCCGTCGCGATGGGCCAGCGCCGCGGCGAAGCAGTCCGCATACGAGATCCCGCCGCGGAGCTTGAACCATCCTGCCCGGGCTCCGAGCTCCAGATCCACCTCAACGATATCCGTCCACTCCTGGATGGCCTCGAGCGTCCGATGAGCGACCAGCGCGCCGAGCGCTCGCTCGGCGGCCATGACGATCTCGCCGGCGTTGACCGCGGTCAGACGGAGCGTGGTTTCGCCGCGCGTGGACGAACGGATGAGGTGGGCGATCGCCTGCCAGTGTGCTTCGCGCCTGATGAACGCGACGATGGGCTGGGCGTCGACGACCCAGACGGTGTCAGCCACGGTCCGTACTTCCTTTCGAAGCGCACCTCGTCCTCGGCGTCGAGCTCGTGGAGGATGTCGAGGGCGGTCTTGCCCTCCATGCCGGGCTGGGCGGGGAAACGAGCGAAGTAATCGGGCGCGTCGCCGGCGTCGTGCCAGGCGTACTCGATCTTGATCGAGCCATCCTCGGCCTGGAGCAGGAAAACGGTGCCACCCGGCCGCATCCCAGCTCGTTCACGCATCGCCTTGGGGACGACGATCTGTCCCTTCGTGCCGATCTTCGCCGACCCAGTCCGATCCAGCGGGACCCAATCACGGACCATGCTCCACCTCCGATCATACCGGATCGCCATGGTATCACCATCGGTGGTCAGTATGACCTGCTACCCTCGACGACCTGTCCGACCACTCCCTGGAGGCCGTCCCCGTGACCGACGTCAAGCTTGGTGCGCTCTGCTGGAACCAGTACACCGATTGGCCGAGCCTGCTGGAAGCGGGCATTCGCGCCGACAGACTCGGCTACGACACGCTCTGGACGTGGGACCACCTGTACCCCATCGTCGGCAGCCACCTTGGGCCCATCCACGAGGGCTGGCTGACGCTCGCCGCGTGGGCACAGGCGACGGAGCGTGTGCGCATCGGCCTGATGGTCGGCGCCAACACGATCCGTGAACCAGCGCTGACCGCAAAGATGGCCACGACGCTGGACCACATCTCCAACGGACGGGCGATCCTGGGCATCGGCGGCGCCTGGTTCGAGACGGAACATGAGGCCTACGGCATCCCGTTCGGTGACGGCTTCCCGGAGCGATTGCGCTGGCTCGGCGAGGCGCTCCCGATCATGCGCGGGATGCTCCACGGTGAGGAGCCCACCGCGACCGGTCCGCGCTACGCCGTGAAGGCCGTGCGCAACGATCCGCCGCCGATCCAGGCGCATCTGCCCATCGTCATCGGCGGCGGCGGCGAGCAGGTCACCCTCAAGCTCGTTGCGAAGTACGGCGACGCGAACAACGTCGGTGGCGGCCTGGAGAACGTCAAGCGCAAGGAGGCCATCCTCCTTCAGCACTGCGAGACCGTCGGGCGCGACCCGTCGGAGATCGAGCGGACGACCGGCCTCGGCTCGGTCATCATCCGCGACTCCCGCGCCGACGCCGAACGGGTCCAGCGCGAGATCTTCGCCAGGAACGGCAAGGCCGAGGTCTGGAAGGATCAGCCGGTGGGCACGCCCGAGGACGTCGCCGCCATGGTCGCGCCCCTGGTCGAGATCGGCTATCGCCACATCATCGCGGGCTTCCCGTCGCCCTTCGATGAGGAATCGATGACGCGCTTCGCGACTGAGGTGCGCCCACTGCTCGAAGGCGCCTAGCCGACGCGGGTGGCCCCGGCCGTGCGGTCAGGCTCGATTCGTGCGGTCAGAGGGCCCTGATCGCCTCGCCGCCCTGGACGACCGCCTCGGCGCCCGCCCCGACGACATCCGACGATTCGGAGGTCTCGCCCTTGCTGCGAGCCCGATGCCGGGCGGCTTTGGCCCGGTTGCCACAGGTGGACATGTTGCACCAGCGCCGCCGGGCGGTGCGTGAGGCATCGAAGAACACCCAGCGGCAGCGGTCGTTGTCGCAGATCCGGATGCGCTCCGGCTGTCCGGTCGTCAGCTCCAGGACGAGCGGATCGGCCAGGCGGGCGAGCGCGTCATCGATGGGGTCGCCGACGTGGCGGTGGTCCACGCTGACGCAGCCGTCGGGCGCCGGCACGAGCTCGATGACCTGGCGCGCATGGAGCGCTCGATTGACGGTGTCCAGGGCGCCGGCGCGTGGCGGCCGCTCCTCGGCGATGGCATCGGCGACGTCGCGCAGCGCGGCGCGCACAGCGTAGATCCGGGTCAGGTCGCGAGCGACAGCCGCGGGAGCCGTGGCGGCCTGGGAGCGGATCCGGTCGGCCCCCTCGTCGTGGATGACGCCGCGTCCGACGAACCAGTCGAGGGCGTGATCGAGCGAAGGCAGACGCTCGAGTCGGGAACCGTTCTCGAGGTCATCCGTGTTCAGGAAGTCGAAGGTGTCGTCGAGGCTCACGTCGTGCGCGTGGTGGCCTCGGGCGGGCAATTGGAAATGGTTCGTTGACATCACGATAACCACTTTAGTCCTGTTGACAGGTTATGCGCAAGCCCCTACTATGGACACATAACCGATATCGAACTAGATACGGGTTATCGCCACGGTGAACGGTTACCGCATCACGGGAAGGAGACCGGACATGGAAGTGTTGTTCCTGTTGTTCGTCCTGGTCATGGGGCTGGCCGTGTTGGACCGGGTCGCCATCACCCGTGGAGTCGATTCGCGGGAGCTCATCCCCGACGACCATCGCCGCTGATCACCACGCCAACCCAGTAACGGAGCCCGTCATGAGTCACTTCTACGCCTATGTCGCCCTGCAGCTCGCGACCGATCGGGTCCGCGAGTTCGAAGACGCCCGTCGCGCGGCCCAGTTTCGAGCCGGACAGCCGGCCCGCCCGTCGTGGCTGCGCCTGGGCCTCGCCCATGGCCTCGCCGCGATCAGCCGGGGCAGCGCCGCAGCGGTCCGTCGCCTCGACGACTGCGTGGCCGACGACCTCAGCCGGAGCCTCGCCCCGACCGAGTAAGGCTGGCGGCGGCGTGATCGTCCCCGCATCGACTCCGCCCCGGGCCACCGCCCGGGGCGTTCGTGTGTCCGCCAGTCGGCGGTGGCTCCGCGGATGACCGCCGCGGAGCGCTTGGTGCTGCGGCGAGCCGTAACGTCGACTCCTCATCGACACGCTATGGCTGGACGATCGTCGTCGTGGAGACGACCTTGCTGTCCTCCGCGATCGCCAGGACGGTGGCCGAGTAACCCTGCTTCTCGGGTTCGATCGCGAGCGCCCATGAGAGACCGTTTGAGGCGACGACCATCGACCAGAACATCGCTCCCGTTCGTCTGAGGGCGACGGGCCAGCCATTGCGAACCCGACCATCTGCCGCGATCGCCACCATGCTGCCGCCCGTCGACGAGCCGGAGGCGGCGTTGAGCAGATACAGGGCGTTGTTCGGTCCGATGGCTGGAGCCGTGCGCCTCTGGCCGCAGCCCGTGTCGCCAGCCCCGCAATGCCCGGTCCACTCCATTCCGAGCTTCGATCTGAAGGGCCAGCCGGTCAGCGGTTGCCCTGCAGGGTTGAGTCCGACGACGGTCGTGCTACCGCCCGCCGTACTGACGATGTAGGCGGTCCCGTCGCCGGCGACGATGGGCGCACCGGGACTGTCATCGCCGGCGCCGTTCCATGTGCCAGTTGAGACGATCGCGTGGCCGGCCGAGCCTGCGGGAAGTTCGTGGCCGTCTCGGTCCAGGACGACCGTTCGGGTGGTTCGCCCGTCGGACGCGCCGACGACTGCGTAAGCCAGTCCGCTGGCGTCGAACGCGAGATCCGACGCGTTGCCGTCGATCGTCACCGGCCAGCTCTGGTGCGGACCGTTGAGCCCGAAGGCCGTGACATCGGTCTTGATGGAGCTCGCGGTCGCCCAGTCCCGACGGGTCATGCCGTAGGCGATCCCGTCGGGCCCGAGGGCCCAGGTACTGTCACAGCACGGGAACGGAACCTCGATGCCCGTTCGCCGCGTGCCGTCCGCGGCAATGGTGATCATCGTCACGGGCCATCGTTCGCCCGACTCCCCGCCGATGTGCACGAGGGGATTGACGAGCATCATCAGGTCGTCGCCGACCACGCGGCCGATGGAGCCGTCCTCGATGTCGACCGGCCAACCGGGCATCGATTCAGCGTTCGCGTCGAACGCGAATGCGCGGAAGACAGCATCGAACGGGCCGCCGGGTGGCGGTCGCACGCTGCAGACGACTCGGACAGTAGAGTCGTCGGCCGCGAGGAGCTGGTCGCACGCCTCGACGCCCGGCAGAACGATCGGCCATCCGGGGCTCGGCTTGCCGGTGCTGTCGAGGAGCAGGAGGATTGCGCGACCACTCTCCGGGATCGAGAGCCAGAGGCGGCCGTCGGGGCCTTCGATCATGCGAATCTGGGTTGCCAGATCCCTCCCAGACCCTTTGAACGGGAGCTTCGTGACAACGGTCGGTGACTTCGAAGCGGGCGAACCAGACGCGCTCGGGGAGGGCCTGAACGAGGGCTCCGCCGAATTCGCAAAGGATGTCAAGGGACTCGATCTCGGCGTACCGGAGGCGCCGGACGGCGCCGGGGAGGACGAGGGCGCTGCGCTCGCGCAGCCCGCAACGAGGACGACCATGCTCAGCAACATGGTGACGGGCCGGTGGTTCGTGCCTCTCATCGTGTGCCTCCCGAGACTTCTCGGCGGTCTGGCTCAAACGGCTCGACAGGCTCCGCCGCGGAGCGCCACAAATCCTGGTTGGAGGGTACGCGGCAGTCGAACCTGAGACGCCGCGGGCGGACCGATGTTACGGCCCGCGTTGCACCGACATCCCGCTGCCACCCAACGCCATGCGGCTCCTCGCTGCCGAGGCGGGATCCCGGGTTAGGATCCAGCCGCAATCTGTCGGGATAAGTCGCAGCTAAGCGCCGCTCGCTAGTATCCCGGCCAGACGTCTCGCCGCGTCGGAAGTGCCCCCCACGTGGCGAGACGTCATTTCCGTCTTCGACGATCGTCACGGCCTCCCGCCTGGAGTGTCGTGGTGCAACCAACCGTCGATCCGCCGCCGTGGCGAGTCATCGAAAGCCCAGGAGCCGCGCCTGCGGAAACGATTGCCGCGGCGAACGGCCACGGCCAGGCTACGACCGGTGGATCGCCCAAGGTTGCCGGTCTGGTGATCGATCCGCGGGTGCTCGCCACCGTCGTGGCCACGATCGCCTGTGCGGCCATCGCCTTCGTCCTCGCGTTCGGCAGCCCCCCTGGGACCACGACCGTGGACGGCGGCACGCTCATCGGGTCGGCGGCGTCCGGCGGAGCAGGCGCATCACCGCCACTGAGCGGGGATGTCGTCGTGGAGATCGTCGGCGCGGTGGCACGTCCCGGCGTCTATCGACTCGCGGCCGGTACCCGGCTCGTGGACCTCCTCGAGGCCGCCGGTGGCTACGGCCCGCGCGTCGACACGGCGCGCGCCGAGGTCGAGTTGAACCTGGCGTCGACGCTCCACGACGGCGACCAGGTGCGCGTCCCCTCACGCGACGACGTGGCCGCCTCGACGACGCTGACGGGCGGGTCTGGCGGGTCGGCAGGTGCAGGGTCGGCAGGCGGCGGCGCGCCGGTCTCGCTGAACACCGCCACGACCGCTGAACTCGAGGCACTGCCGGGCATCGGCCCCGCGACCGCGGCCAAGATCATCGTGGCGCGCGAGGAGGCCCCGTTCGTCTCGGTGGACGAGCTTCGGTCACGCGGGGTCCTCGGCGAGAAGACCTTCGAGAAGCTCCGGGACCTCGTCAGGCCCTGACGTGCCACGCAGCGCCTGGCTCGCGATCGGGGCGGTGGTGGCGGCCTCCGTCGGAGCGCTCCTCGACATCGGCAGCATCGGCGGTGCGGTCGTCGCCCTGATCGCCCTGGCGTGCCTGGCGATCGCCCCGTGGACCGGGCGTCGCCCGCGTGCGCCGCTCGTCGCATCGGCGATCGGCGCCCTGGCGATCGGGTTGCGCCTGGCCTCGACGGCCGCTCCCCCGCCGGAGCCGGCGTCCGTCGACGGCGACGGGCCATGGGCTGCATCCGTGACGTCGATCGGGTCGCCACGCGACGGCGACCAGGTCGGGATGCTGCGCGTGACCCTCGACGACGGAGGAGCGGTACTGCTCGCGGCGACCCTGCCGCGCTACCCGGCGATCGAGGCCGGAGACCTGCTCACGATCGAGGGACGCGCTCGACCCCGCCCCGACTCCGACTACGGTCGCTATCTCGAGCGGATCGGGGCGTGGGGCACGCTCGACGTCGATGCCCTGGCGGTGGCGGCTGTCGGCGCGGCCGACCCTGGACGGGTGCTCGAACGGGTCCGTCGCGCCGCCGGCGACGCGCTGGCCGCGGTCTTGCCGGAGCCCGAGGCGGGCCTTGCCGCCGGGATCCTCATCGGCCTGCGCGATCGGGTTGATCGCGTGCTCGCCGCGGACTTCACCACGGCCGGGGCGAGCCACGTCGTGGCCATCTCGGGCTGGAACATCGCGATCGTGGCCTCGGTCATCGGCGCACTCGCGGGCCGACTCGGGCGCCGCCGGCGGGCGGTCGTCACGGTCCTGGCGATCCTCGCGTACGTGGTCTTCGCGGGAGCATCGGCCTCCGTGCTTCGGGCGGGGGTCATGGCCGGCGTGGTCCTGCTGGCGAGAGAGAGCGGCCGTCCGGGGCGGGCCGCCGCAGCCCTCGGCTGGGCAGTGGCTCTCCTGTTGCTCGCGGATCCGGACCTCGTCGCGGACGCCGGCTTCCAACTCTCGTCGCTGGCGACGGCGGGACTCATCGCGTGGGCCACCCCGCTGACCGGGTGGCTGGAACGGCTTGGCCGCGGTCGGTTGCCGAGATGGCTCGCGGAGAGCCTCGGCGTGTCATTCGCTGCCCAGGCCGCGACGCTCCCCGTGGTCCTTGCCGCGTTTGGGCGACTGGCCCTCATCTCGCCCGTGGTCAACCTGCTCATCGTCCCACTCGTGGCCCCGGCGATGGCGGTCGGTGTCGTCGCGCTGATCGGCGGCGTGCTCGTGGGGATGGGCGCGCCGCCCGCGCTTGGCGCGGTCCTCGCCCTGCCCGGATGGGTATCGCTGCGGGTCATCGCCGGCATCGTCGGCGTGGCCGCGGACGTCCCGGGCGCGAGCCTCGAGATCGAGGCCGGTGGCCGCATCGTCGCCGCCGTCATCGCGGTCGCGGCGGTGGCCCTCGCGGTCGCGTGGGGACGACGTCGGACGACCCGGACGTCCGCCACGACCGCGCGCGCGAGGCCGACCGCGAGAGGATCCCGAGCGATGCGCCTGGCCTCGATCGTATTGATCGGCACGATGGCCGTGACCGCCGCGATCATCGTCTCCAAGCCCGCCGGCAGCGCACGCATCACCGTCCTCGATGTCGGACAGGGTGACGCGATCCTCGTCGAGGGCTCGGCCGGCGGGCGGCTGCTCATCGATGGCGGGCCGGATCCCGACCGACTGCTCGTCGAACTCGACCGGCGGATCCCGCCGTGGGACCGGCGCATCGATGCCGTCATCCTGTCGCACCCGCATGAGGACCACGTCGCGGGGCTCGCCCTGCTGCTCGATCGCTATCGCGTCGGGCGGGTCTTCGAGCCCGGGATGCGCGGTCCGGGACCCGGCTACCGCGCATGGGGCGACCGACTGGCGCGCGATGGAGCGCCGGCACGAGCCGGGCTGGCCGCCGGCGACCGATTGGCCGTGGACGAGATCGAGATGACCGTCCTGTGGCCGATCCGGGGCGAGGTCCCCGATGAGCCGCCCGACGACGGAACGGGCATCAACAACGTGTCGGTGGTCCTGCTGGGGTCAGTGGCCGGTCGGCGGTTCCTGCTCACCGGCGATGTGGAGGATGGCGTCGATCCGCGCCTGCTGGCGGCGGGCCTGCCCCGCGTGGACCTGCTCAAGATCGCCCATCACGGCAGTCGGACGGCCACCACCCAGGCCTTCGTGGACTCCGTGGCGCCGCGGGTGGCGGTCGCGTCGGCGGGGTCCGACAACCCGTACGGGCATCCGGCTCGGCCGACGCTGGAGCGCCTGGAGGCCGCAGGCGCCAGGGTCTACCGGACGGATCGCGACGGGAGTGTCCGGATCTCGTTCCGTGCCGAGGGCCTGGTCGTCGAGACGGACCCTTCGCGGCAGGCGCGCTCCGCGCCGCGGGTGACCACCGCGGCGGCGACGGATCGGGCCGCGAACCCCTCGTTCTGGTGCGCCGTCCCACTCGGACCGGGTCTCGGGGCGCCCGGCCTCGGGGCAGCGAGAGAAGGGGCTGCGGCGGCCACCTCCGCGTCCCTGCGCGCAGCGTCGGGCCGGGATGCCGGCCACGGGGCCTTCGTCGGCTACCATCGGCACGATGACGGTCCCCTCCCGGGCGGAGGCCGCGAGCCTGCTGTCTTCCCTGGATCCCCCAGCCTGGTTCCTCGCGCACGCGTGCGCGGTGGCGGACGTGGCCGCCTGGCTGGCCCGACGCGTGGCGGCCAATGGCATCGCCATCGATCGGCGGGCCGTGGAGGCGGCGGGCCTCCTGCACGACGTGGACAAGCTCCTGCCCGCCGACGATCCGGCGCGCGGCCTGCGCCACGGTGAAGGTTCGGCGGCGTGGTTGACCGGGCACGGCCATCCTGAGCTCGCCCGACTCGTGGCCCACCACCCCGTGACCCGCCTCGCCGACATCGAGGCCTACCCGCGCTGGGCGTCGTTCGCAAGCCGTGAGGAGCGCCTCGTCGCCTACGCCGACAAGCGCGCCGGCCAGCGCCTCGAGTCGATGGAGGGACGCTTCGCGTCGTGGGCCCTCCGCTACCCGGACACGTGGGATGCCCGGACCTTCGCTACCGTCCGCGCGCGGGCGGCGCGCCTGGAGGCCGACGTCTGTCGTGCTGCCGGCATCCGACCCGATGAGGTCCGGCGCCTGGCCTGGGCGCGCGCGGCGCTCCGGACCAGCCGAGCCGCGCGAGCCGGGCTCGCCGCATGACCGCGCCGCGGCTGTACATCTACGGCGACGACGACCTGCTGGCCGGTCGGATCATCGATCGATTCGCGAATGCGCTGGCGAGTGCCGGTGGCGGTGAACCGCTGGACCGCATGGACGTCACGGGGGCACTCAATGGCGCCGGCGAGCAGACGGCTCGACTCGCGGAACGGCTGCTGACCCCGGTCATGTTCGGCGGCGGCACCCTGGCCATCGTGCGCAACGCAGGCGCGTTGACGCGCAGCGGCGAGCATCGGGACCGCCTCCTGGGGGCGATCGGCGACCTCGCCCCGGGCAATGCCGTCGTCATCGTCGAGGCGACCAGGGCCAACCCCAAAGGACCCGGGCAGAAGCGCCTGGCCGATGCGATCACGACCGCCGGCGGCTCCATCGCCCGGGCGATGGCCCCCGCTCCGGCCGGCCTCGGCGCCTGGATCGAGTCCGAGGCGCGCGATCGAGGACTGCGCCTCGCCCCGGGTGCCGCCCGAGCCCTCGCGGAGCGGCTGGGCAGCCGGGTCACGGACGGCGACGTGGATCGGCGCTACCTGAGTCGCGTCGCGTCGATGGAACTCGACAAGCTCGCGTTGCGCCACGCCATCGATGGCGCGCCGATCACGCCGGACGACGTGGATGCCCTCGTGGCCCAGAGTGCACCGGGCTCCATCTGGGGCTTCACCGACGCGGTCGGCGATCGTCGGACCGACGCCGCGATCGTGGCCCTCGATCGGCTCTGGGAGGGCACGGCCGAACCCGTCGTGGTCACGGTCCTGCATCGGCGGATCGTGGAGATGCTGGAGATCGGCGATCGCCTCGGGGCTGGGGCCAAGCTGCCCGTGGCGGCTCGCGCGATGGGCATCAACAGCGATTTCCGGGCGGGCAAGCTCGCCGAGCAGGCTCGCCGCTGGACCAGCGCCGAACTGGCCGCAGCGCTCGCCGGGCTATTGGAGCTCGACGCCCTGGGCAAGGGAGCGGGCGCGACGATGGCCGATGGCGCACAGCGTCGGCTCGCGTTCACGCTCTGGATCCGCGATCACGTGGCTCGCGACGGCGGCACGACGACGGGACGGGCAGCGGCCCCCGGCTGACCCCGGGGGACCGACCCTGTCAGTCGGCGGACGACCAGGCCTGCTCTTGCAGGACGAGATCGCTCTCGATCGCGAAGACGCATCGCCCCTCGCCGAGATCGAGCAGCTCGATCAGGTCCGGATCGATGTACAGCTGCGAGCAGTCCTCGCACAATCCGCCCGGGATCCCGAAGCACAACCGCTCGCTCCGGTCAGGCAGCCGGAACGTCGTGTCGAACCGGGTCGTGATGAGCCGGTGATCACAGGTCGGACATCGATCTCGAGTGGACATGGGGCGATGCTAGGACGCACCACCTGTGCGTCGGCATGACCCGACGGTACCCCGGGCCCCCGTACGGCCGCCGACCTCGCCTACTGGACGGCGAGGATCGTGCGCGCCTCCGACCAGTGCTTCTCCAGGCCGTAGTAGTCGCGCTCGGGCGGCGTCAGGATGTGGACGACGACCGACCCGTAGTCGATGAGTACCCAGTGCGATGCCGGCGTGCCCTCGCGACCCATGGGCTTGATCCGCTCGTCGCGTAGCGGCGAGATGATGCCGTCGGCGATGGCGTCGAGCTGGCGCTCCGAGCCGCCCGAGCAGATCACGAAGTAGTCGGCCAGGGACGTGAGGGCGGTCAGGTCGAGCAGCACGATGTCCGCCGCCTTCTTGTCCTCGGCCAGTTCGACGATGCGCCGGGCAAGCTCGAGGGACGCCTTGTCGATGACCGGCGGTGGGCCTTCGCGGCGGGGCATGCCGTCGGCGTTTGGGGCGCTGGATGTGGTGGTGGGCAGTTGCTCGGTCAAGTTGGATCGGTCCTCTGGTGGTCCTGGTACAGCCCATGGTCGCCGATATACGCCGCGACCGCATCGGGCACCAGGTAGCGCAACGATCGTCCGTTGCGTGCCCGGGCCCGCAACTCCGACGCCGAGAGCTGCATCCGTGGGCCATCGAGGAACTCGGCGCGCGCGTCGGCGACGTCGGGCACGTACCGGGCGAGGGCCGCGGCATCGGCATCCGGGTACCCGTCGCGAGGCACGACAACGAGCGTGGCGAGCCCGAGGATGCCCGCCGGATCGCGCCACGTCGCGAAGTCCGCGAAGGCTTCCGCGGACAGGATCAGGGCGAGACGGCCGTTGCCGCCGGCGTGCAGCGCGCGAAGCGTATCGATCGTGAAGGACGGCCCGTCGCGCTCCAGCTCGATGGTGCTGACCGCGAAGGCCGGGTTGTCGGCGATGGCCGCCCGGACCATGGCCAGCCGGTCCGCCGCCGGGCTCACCCGCTGGGTCGTCTTGTGCGGCGGGCGGGCGGCGGGCACGAACAGGACCTGGCGCAAGCCCAGGGCATCGCGGACCGCCTCGGCCACGGCGAGGTGCGCGACATGGATCGGATCGAAGGTCCCACCGAAGACCCCCAGGGCGCCGTCGAGGTCGCCCCTCACCCGTCCTCCCATGGATCGTGGTCCCACTCGAGCTCGGCACCGCCGATGCGCACGAGATCGCCCGCCTTGACGCCGGTGCGCCGCAACTCGGCATCGATGCCCAGGCGGATGAGGTCGCGCTGGAACCGCTCCGACGACTCCTCGACATCGAAATTCGTCTGGTTGGCGATGCGCTCGATGCGCTTGCCGCGGACGCGATAGGCGCCATCGCTGTCGCGCTCGACGAGGAAGCCATCGCCCATGGCGTCGATGCGGTGGACGACCACGCCGGACGGATCGGGCGGCTCGGCGAGTTCCTCGAGGGACGGCAGCATGACCGCGATCCGGGCACGGAACGCATCGATGCCCTCCCCGGTGGCCGCGGCGATGCCCACCACGTGCAGGCCCTCGGCCTCGCGGGCACGCACGAAGTCGGGCCACGCGTCGCGAGCCGCGGGCACATCCAGCTTGTTGAAGGCGATGAGCATGGGCTTGTCCAGGAGGGCCGGATCGTGGGCGTGCAGCTCATCGCGGATCACCCCGTGCGCCCACTCCGCGTCGCGCCCGGCGCCATCCACGACATGGACGAGGATGCGCGTCCGCTCCACGTGACGCAGGAACGCGTGCCCGAGGCCGGCGCCGTCGGAGGCGCCCTCGATGAGCCCGGGCACGTCGGCGATGGTCGGGCGGCGCTCGTCGTCGTCTCCGAAGGCCATGACCCCGAGGTTGGGCTCGAGGGTCGTGAACGGGTAGTCGGCGATCTTCGGGGTGGCCGCAGTCAGAGCCGCCAGGAGCGTGGACTTGCCGGCGTTCGGCAGGCCAACCAACCCGATGTCGGCGATGAGCCGGAGCTCCAGGCGCAGCCAGCGCTCGACCCCTGGTTCGCCCTTCTGGGCGTGCTTGGGGGCCTGGTGGGTGGACGTCTTGAAGTGCGTGTTGCCGAGGCCGCCCCGACCGCCCTTGGCGATGGTGACCTCCTGGCCGACGGCGACGAGGTCGGCGAGGAGCTCGTCCGTATCATCGTCCAGGATCGCCGTACCTGGCGGGATCTCCAGGACAAGGTCCGAGCCCGCCTTGCCGTGACGCCGCGATCCCGTGCCGATGCCGCCCGGCTTGGCCTTGAAGTGGTGGCGAAAACGGAAGTCGCGCAGGGTCGTCTGGCCGGCATGGACCCGGAGCACGATGGACCCGCCTCGACCGCCGTCGCCGCCGTCCGGCCCGCCACGCGGGACGTGGGCCTCCTGACGGAAGGTGGCGGCACCGTCACCGCCCGCGCCGGCCTGGACCCAGATCTTGACGCGGTCGAGGAACATCGCGGGCATTCTCGCACGGGGCGGCGCGAGACCCTCTCAGGGTGTCCTGCGCTCGGACCGAAACGTCCTACAGGTAGCCGAGCGGGTTGACGCGCGTCCCGCCGTTCCAGATCGCGCCCTTCCACACCTCGAAGTGGAGGTGCGAGCCGGTCACGAAGCCGGTCGCGCCCATCCGGCCGACGCGCTGCCCCTTGGACACCGACTGACCGCGCCCGACGGACACGCTGGACATGTGGTTGTACGTCGTGTACAGGCCGGAACCGTGGGCGATCCAGACCTGGTAGCCGCCGCCGTTGTTCTTCCAGCCCGCGAAGGTCACCGTGCCCGACGCTGCGGCGACGATCGAGTCGCCCGTGTCACCGTCGATGTCCAGGCCGTAGTGCCCGTAACGGTAGTACTGGCTGATCGAGCCACCAGGCGCGGGCCAGGCGAAGTTGCCGCCACCGTACGTCTTGGGTGGGCGGGTGGAGCCACCCGAGCTGCCCCCGCTCGAGCCACCCCCGCTCGAGTCACCACCATTTGCGACCGGCCGAGGCGTGGGCTTGGGCGTCGCGATGGGCTTGCCCCGCGCGCCCGGCACGATGAGCACCTGGCCGACCACGAGATTGGGATCCTCGAGTCCATTGAGCTCGATGATGTCGGCAGGTTCGACCTCGTAGCGGGCCGCCAGGCTGTCCATCGTATCGGTCGCCCTGACCTCCACGATCAGGCCGCTGACCGGCGGGATGCGCAACTCCTGACCGAGCTTGAGGTCGTCCTTGTGCTTGATGTCATTGGCCCACCAGACGGACATGGTGGACACGCCGAACTTGTCGGCGATGCCCGACAGGGTGTCGCCGGATCGGACGGTGTAGCGCTTGACGAGGGCACTGCCGTCCGAGACGGTCGTATCCACCGCGACTGGCTTGAGCAAGGTGCCGTCGGAGAGGAACGGGCCTTCGACGACGGTCGCGCTGGATTTCGACGCGGCGTCGAACGCCGAAGCGGCGATCACGTTGGGGGCCGCACCGATCGCCGTCCCATCCGTGTACGACTCGAGGACACCGCCGGTGTCGTCGCCGGTCCCGCCGACCGCGATGCGGGATGCCTCGCCGGCGCCAGTCGGTCCGCCGATGTCGCCGGTGATGCCCGTGGCGCCAGTCATGCCCGTGGCGCCCAAGGCGCCGGCCGGACCGAGGCTCAGGACCGAGGCGCCAAGGACGATGCCCGCCACCACGAGGCCGACCACCCGGTCATGCCCGAGGGCGCCGAGGCGCACGGACAGATGCAGGGAGATGGGCAACGCCGGCATCACGAGTCGGGGGCGACGGCGCGATCGAGGCGCGAGGTGGGTGGCCGCCGCCGCACAGCCGACGCGTGCGCGAACGTGGCGCGCTGCTTCCAGACTCCGAGTGTGGAGGTGGGTCGCGGTCTCTGGTCCATTCGTGGTCGAGGGTCGACGCAGCCGTCCAAGGACGCGTTCGACGCCGACCGACGCATTCAGCAATACGGTCTCCTGGCGTGAGGACGGCCCTTCGCGGCGTGCGCGCGTGGGTGGGGTCTCGGGGTTCGGACCGTCCGGGGTCGCGGTTTCGAGCTGGGGGTCTCTCAACTTCGCGGCCGCGCCCGTCGTGTCAACGGGCTTACGACATCGAGCCCAAAAGTAACACGGACGTGACGATGCGGGCAAACGTCCGCGCCAAACGGACCGCCCTACGAGTCGAGGTTCTTGGTCAGGGAGGCCAGGAACTCGGCGTTGGACTGGGTCTTGGACAGGCGGTTGAGGAGGATCTCGATGCCCTCGTTGGCGCCCACCGCGGACAGCATCCGGCGCATCGTCCAGACCATCTTGAGTGTGCCTTCCTCGAGCAGCAGCTCCTCGCGCCGGGTGCCCGAGCGCTGCACGTCGATGGACGGGAAGATGCGCTTCTCGGCGAGCTTGCGATCGAGGATGAGCTCCGAGTTGCCGGTGCCCTTGAACTCCTCGTAGATCACGTCGTCCATGCGCGAACCGGTGTCCACGAGGCACGTCCCGATGATCGTGAGGGAGCCGCCCTCCTCGATGTTCCGCGCGGCACCGAAGAAGCGCTTGGGCGGATACAGGGCGATCGGATCGAGGCCGCCCGACAGGGTCCGGCCGCTGGGCGGCAGGGCCAGGTTGTAGGCGCGCGCGAGACGCGTGATCGAGTCCAGCAGGATGACCACGTCGCGGCCGGTCTCGACCTGGCGCTTGGCGATCTCCAGGGCCATCTCGGCGACGTGGGTGTGATTCTCGGTCGGCTCGTCGAACGTCGAGGAGATGACCTCGCCCTTGACGCTGCGGCGCATGTCCGTGACTTCCTCAGGGCGCTCGCCGATGAGCGCGACCATGAGCAGGATGTCCGGATAGTTGGCGCTCACGCCATTGGCGATCTGCTTGAGGAGCATCGTCTTGCCGGCCTTGGGCGGGCTGACGATGAGCGCGCGCTGACCCTTGCCGATGGGGTTGACCAGGTTGATCAGCCGCTGGCTCAGGTTCTTGGGGTCCGTCTCGAGGTTGATCAGGACATCCGGATGGACCGGGGTCAGGTCGCCGAAGACCGGGCGGCGGCGCGCCGTCTCGGTGTCCACGCCGTTGACGGCATCGACCCTGAGCATGCCCCAGTACTTCTCGGCCTCGCGCGGGGAGCGGACGGCGCCGGAGATCCGGTCGCCGATGCGCAGGCCGGATCGACGCACCTGGCTCGAGCTGACGTAGACATCGTCCGGGCTCGGCAGCAGACCGTGCCGGCGCATGAAGCCGAAGCCCTCGTCCACGATGTCGAGGATGCCGCTGGCGTAGTCGTGGCCGGCACGCTCGGTCTGGCGCTGCAGGATGCTCTCGACGAGATCGTCCTTGCGGTCGCCGGCGGCCGTCTCGAGCTCGAGGTCGCGCCCGAGCCGGCGAAGCTCGGTGACGCTCATCTCGCGCAGGTCGGCGACATCGTGGTCGTTGCGCTCGCGTGCGGCGTCGACTTCCTGCTGCTCCTCGAACTCGGAGACAGGCGCTCGATACGAGCCGCCCGGGGTTCGGCGGCGTGGTCGGCGGTTGCGGGCGCTCTGGTTGCGCTGGTCGGGGCCGGGTCCGGGCATCTGGTAAGGGTCACCTACGGGTGAAACGGGGAGCGGATCCGGTGACGATCGTTCGGTCAAGCCGAGCGAAGCGCCGGGTCGCATTAGGGCCGAGCGGGGGTGCGCGCGGACATGGGCCGCAGCGCGAGGACCGGTCGGGGATGCGCGGAGCATAGCCCCGCGATGGCCCGGCCGTCAATGGCTGGAAAAGTATCCTGTGGCTGGAAAAGTAGCCCGGTAGTCCTGCGAATCGGCAACCTCGGCGCTGATAGACTGCGCAGGTTCGCGAGGAGGCCGCGCGCATCCAAAGGGATGGGTGTACCGGTGAGGGCGGACCCGGAGCCTCGCGCCATCGCATCGCGGAGGAGTGGCATGACACAGCAGCGTTCCGGCGGTGGGCTGACCCGTCGGCAGTTCGTCCAGGCGGCCGGCGTCGGGATCGCCGGCGTTGCCGTCGGCGCAGTGGGCGGCTTCGCGGTCGGTGGCTTGGCGGACGGGTCCGCGGGCGGCACCGGCGGCACTGGCGGTGGGAAGATCAAGGTCGGGAGCGCGAGTCCCATCACAGGGGCGAACTCGGGTGACGGAAGCGAGATGGTCCGCGGGCAGCAGATGGCCATCGACGAGATCAATGCTCGCGGTGGCATCAACGGGCAGCAGCTCGAACTCGTGACGGTCGATGTCGGTGAATTCACGAACGAGGCGTTCGTGAACGCCTTCCAGCGGCTCGCCGAGCAGGAGAAGGTCGCTGCGATCTTTGCCGGCTACACGACGACGTCGTCCGTCGAGTACGAGGTCAATGCGAGGACGGGCGTTCCCCTCTTCCACCTCAACACCCTCGAGGCGAACGTCAAGGTCGTCCGTGACGACTATGCCAAGTACGGCATGGTGTTCCAGGGCGACCCGACCGAGGTCTGGTACGGCAAGGGGTTCGCGCCGATCCTCGAATCCTTCGCCTCGTCCGGGGTCTGGACCCCGAGCTCGCAGTCCGCCGCGATCATTACGTCCGACGACCCGTACTCGATCAACATCGCCGAGCAGTTCCGCGACGCGATGAAAAGCCGCGGCTGGGAGATCACCCTCTACGAGCAGGTCGTGGCCCCCAACGTCGAGTGGGGCCCGACACTCACGAAGCTCCGGGCAAACCCGCCGGGCCTCATCTTCAATACTGACTACATCCCGGGCGACCTCGCGGCGTTCATGAACCAGTTCATCCCGAACCCGACGCCGTCACTCGTGTACCAGCAGTACGGCCCGTCGGTACCGGAGTATCTGGAACTCGCAGGCGACGCGGCGAACGGAGTCCTCTGGTCCACGGTCATCGGGACCCTACCGGACGAGATCGGCAAGGATTTCCTCGCCCGGTTCGAGACAAAGTTCGGCGCCAAGGCCGGCCTGTCGCAGGCGGGCGGGCAGTACGATCTGGTCCGGCTGTGGGCTCAGGCTGTCGCGATGAGCGGTGGCGATGCCTTCGACTTTGCGGCTGTTCGCGACTATGTCCTGAACAACAATGTGTTCCGCGGCGTGTCCGGCGGCTACGCCTGGAACAAGGCGGAGAACAGCGTCCGCCCGTACCCGGACGAACTCAACGACCCGGGCGTCGGGATGCCGCACCTGACCTACCAGATCCAGGACAAGAAGCAGGTTCTCATCGATCCGGTGCCGTACATCCAGGGCACGTTCCAGCTCCCGCCCTGGCTCTAGGGTGCCTCGCTTCCGCGAGCGACCGCGGATCCACCGCCGTGACTGAGGCCCTCCTCGAGGCGGCCAACCTGACCAAGCACTACGGAGGACTCGCGGCCGTCCGTGACCTGTCCTTCTCGGTCGCACGCGGCGAGATCTTCGGGATCGCCGGACCCAACGGGGCCGGCAAGACCACACTGTTCGACGTGATCTCCGGCCACGCTCGGGCGTCTGGCGGGAGCGTCGTCCTCGATGGTCGCCGGATCGACGGGCTGGCG
>JANOTJ010000352.1:0-1776 GCA_031416295.1 Chloroflexota bacterium | reverse complement strand
TCCGGCTGCGCGAGTATTCCGAGACCATCCCGAAACCGATGGTCACGATCGGGTACCGGCCGATCCTCTGGCACGTGATGCGCTACTACGCCCACTTCGGTCACCGCGAGTTCGTGCTCTGTCTCGGCTACAAGGCGGACGTGATCAAGGATTACTTCCTGCGCTACAACGAGGCCAGCTCCAACGACTTCGTGATGTCCGACGGTGGCAGGACGATCAACCTGCTCAGCTCGGACATCTCCGACTGGCGGATCTCGTTCGTGGACACGGGTCTGCGCACCAACGTCGGGCAACGGCTGCGGGCCGTCCGGGAGCATCTCGCCGGCGAGGACATCTTCATGGCCAACTACGGGGACGTGCTGACGGACGCGCCGCTGGACCGATTAGAGGCCGAGTTCCGAGCATCCGGCAAGGTCGCCGCCTTCCTGTCGGTGACCCCCAGGACGTACACGTTCCACGTCGTGACGACGGATGACCAACATGTGGTCCGCAGCATCGACTCCATCGCGTCGACCGATCTGCGCATCAATGGCGGCTACTTCATGTTCCGCAAGGAGATCTTCGACTACGTGGGGGCCGGCGAGGACCTCGTCGAGGAACCGTTCAGCCGCCTGATCGCCGCGCAGGAGCTGATCGCGTTCCAGTACGACGGGTTCTGGGCACCGATGGACACGCTCAAGGACCTCCAGAACCTGGAGGCGGGGTACGAGGCCGGTCGGTGGCCATGGGCACTCTGGCAGCCACGCGACCCGGACTGACGCCGTGCTGCGTCTCGGATTGCCAGCGTTCACCGATCGGCCGTTCCGCCTGTTGTGCCTGGGCGCTCACCCGGATGACATCGAGATCGGGGCTGCCGCCACGATCGGGCGCCTGCTGGCCTCGTACGAGCGCTCGGATGTGCGCTGGGTCGTGCTCAGCGGAACACCGGAACGCGCCGCCGAGGCGACGGCCAGTGCCCGTGCCCTGGTCGCCGGCGAAGCCACGCTGGACCTGACCCTTGGCGAATTCCGCGATGGCTACCTGGCCTTCCACGGGGCGGAGGTCAAGGAAGCCCTGGCCGTGGTGCGCGACGGGTTCGCGCCGGACCTCATCATCGCCCCGAGGCCTGACGACCTCCACCAGGATCACGCCCTCGTCGGCGCACTCACCCACCAACTCTTCCGCGATCACCTGATCCTGTCGTACGAGATCGCCAAGACCGACGGGGACCTGGTCACACCGAACCTGTACGTGCCGCTCGATCGAGACGAGGTGGAGGCGAAGATGGCGCATCTCGCCCAGCATTTCAGCTCGCAATCAGACCGCGCCTGGTTCGAGCCAGAGGCGTTCCGCGCCCTGATGCGGGTTCGCGGCCTTGAGGCTTCTGCGCCCAGCGGATACGCCGAGGCCTTCCACGCCCGCCGGATCGTGGTCTAGGTGTAGTTCCCGGGGTGGGTGAGACGCCCGTCAGACGGTCATCAGGTCCACGAGCCAGCGATGGAGGCTTGCCCCACTGACCTCCGAGGGCGAGGGCCTGCGAGGGCCGCCGGAATGCCCTCCTCGCGGGCGATACGGACGCCCCGGAGCCGCCGGCGCAGGCTGGCCAGGTCAGCACGTGACCATAGCGCATGCTGGCCAGGTCAGCACGTGGCCCTGGCGCAGGCTGGCCAGGTCAGCACGTGGCGATGGCCCAGGTGGTAGGTCGCCCCGAGTGGCCAGGTCAGCACGTGGCCCTGGCCCAGGTGGTCGGCCGCCCCGAGTGGCCAGGAGGAGGAAGCCCCGGGCCCTCCTGATAGG
>JANOTJ010000351.1:0-3617 GCA_031416295.1 Chloroflexota bacterium | reverse complement strand
GGGATGATATTCGAGGTCGGTGCCCATCCGCTCCCGGAGGAACATCGAGTGGTGGCGTTCGAAGATCCACTCGCCGGCACGGTGGCCGAGCGCGCGGGTGCCCTCGTCGGCCTCCAGCTTGTCGAGTGTCGCGTAGTCCGGCAACTCCATCAGGATGACGTTGTCGAAGTCCCAACCGTGGGCCACGTTGTACCAGCCGATGAACCGGATCCCGAAGCGTTCCTCGTACTCGCGCATCTGGCGAGGAAAGAGGGTGCGCATGAAGAACTTGAAGAATGGATCGCGTCCGCGGCGGACACTGAAGTAGGTGGCGAGGACGGGCACTGGGCTCGTGATCCTCCCTGACTGAGCGGCTGGCGCGGGCATTGTCGCACGCGGAGAGTGGCGCAGGGCCGCGCTGACCGTCGGGGCGGGTCGGGGCGGGGCGGTGGCGAGCACGAGCGGCGCTGGCCGGCGAGGGCCGAGTCAGGGGTCGGTCGGGCGGTCGGGCGGGACGACGGGCTCCGCGGGCGGGACGACGGGCTCCGCGGGCGCGACCGGGGCCGCGGCATCCTCGAGTTCGCCGACCGTCTTCGTGGCACTCCCCAGCGGCCGCCGTCGACCGCGTCGATCCGCGGCCACGAGGCGGAGCAGGAAGATCATCGTCTGGCCGGTGATGAGCAGGAGGAGGAGGACGGCGAAGAGCAGCGCCGTGCTGACCCCTTCCGGCCACCGCCACATCACGCTGAGTGGCGTGAGCACGATGAAGACGGCCAGGATGATCAACTGGAAGCGGAAGCAGCCAAGGCCCGGACCGCGCTCGGCGGCCAGCTCCTCCCCCTTGTACTGGATCGGGCCCGGGGGTCGCGGACGTCGAGGCGGCGTCGGGTCCAGGTTTGGGTCGGCGGTCAGGTCAGGGTCCATGTCATGGGTCACGAGCGGGAACGATACGGGACCTGCGGTCAGGTTGCGCCGGGCACATCCGACAGCGTCGACGGTTCGGGCGCTGGCGGGTCCGTCGCCAGCCCATCGACCACGACCGCGCCCGCCAGCGCGAGCAGATCCGCCGGCGCGACGATGACCTTCCAAGAGCGCGACCCGCCGCCGACCACGACCCGCTCGCGGGCCATCACCCGTCCATCGATCCAGATGGGCAGTTCAACGGGCAAACCGAAGACCGTCACGCCACCGATCTCCATGCCGGTGATCTCGCGCGTCGACGCTGACGGTGCGAACGAGGCCTTGCGCGTCCCGAATCGATCGCGCACGGTCCGGTTGACGTCCAGGCGGTTCGGGGCGAGGACGACGCAGGCGGCATACCGCGCCGGGTCGCTCTTGCCCACGACCAGGATCGTGTTCGCTGAATCCTCCGGCGCGAATCCATAGGCCGCACAGAAGGCCGCGGTGTCCGCCAGGGCCGGGTCGCAGGCGAAGAGCTCGTAGTTGATGCCCAGCGGCTCGAGCGCGGCGATCAGCCGGTCGTGTCCGGCAGGATCATGGGCAGCAGGGTCGACGTCGGCGGCGAGATGGTCGGTCATGGCGCCAAGCGTACGACGGGATGCGCCTCGAAGCCGATACCATCGCCTGACGATGACCAATCGACCGACGATCCAGCACCCGACGGAGCCCGCCGACATCGACGCGTACCTCGCGCGCTTCGCCTGGCATCCCGAACCGGAACTCGTCGCCTACCGCGACGAAGGCGCGTCGCGCGCATCGATGGCGCGCCTCGGCGAGCGAACCTGGGCGGCAGCGCTCGACTACATCTACGGGACGGCCATGGACCGCGCGATGGGCGATCCGTCCGCGTACGCCGTGGCGCGACGGCGCTACTACGTGCCGTCGGGCGGCGCCCCGGCCGCGGCTCCACAGACGCCGATGCGCGCCGACGACGTGATCGCCGAGTTCTCGGCCCGTGTCGCCGGCGGCCTCATGAACAGCCAGCACCCCCGACAGTTCGGCTACTACACGCCGCCGCCACTCCCGATGTCGATCATGGGCGAGCTGCTCGCCCAGGTCACCAACCAGGGCGTGGACGTGTGGCACGCGGGTCCCGTCGCGGCGTTCGTGGAGGAGGAGGTCGTGCGCTGGCTGTGCGACCTCATCGGCTACGACGCGGGTTCGTTCGGGCTGCTCACCAGCGGCGGCGTCATGGCCAATTTCATGGCCATGACCATGGCCCGTGACCTCCACCTCGGCAAGCTGCGCGGGACCGCTGGGCCGCCGCGTGGCGGTGCGCTCGATGGCGCTCGCGTGTACACCAGCGACCAGACCCACTTCTCGATCGGGCGAGCGCTCGATGAGCTCGGGTTCCCGCCCGATACCCTGGTCGTCCTGCCTGCCGACGAGGCCTTCCGCCTGCGGGGGGACGTGGTCGCCGAGGCCGTTCAGCGAGATCGCGCTGCGGGTCTCGTGCCCTTCGCGATCGCCTGCGTGGCCGGTTCCACGAACACCGGCGGCGTGGACGCCGTCGGGGAGTTGGCGGATGTGGCGGCCGCCGAGGACCTGTGGCTGCACGTCGATGCCGCGTACGGCGGGGCGGCACGGCTATCCGAGCGCGACCGTGACCGGGTGGCGGACCTCGACCGCGCCGATTCGGTGACCGTGGATCCGCACAAGTGGTTCTTCCAGGCTTATGACATCGGTGGCCTGCTGGTCCGTGACCGGCGGGCACTGCTGGCCGTCTTCGGGGGTCGATCGCCCGAGTATTACCGCGGTGGCGAGACCGCGCCGACCAGCACTCCCACGCCGGACTACCTGCGCGACGGTGACGCGGGCGCAGCCCACGGCGACCACGGCGCCACCCACGGCGACCCCGGCGACCCCGGCGACCAGCTCAACTTCTACAAGCTCTCGTTCGAGGGGACGCGGCGGTGGCGAGCGCTGAAGCTCTGGATGACCTGGAAACATCTCGGGACCGCGGGCTTCGGTCACCTCATCGAGGCCAACGACGACCTCGCCGCCTACCTCGCGGCGCGCTGCGCGGAGGCCGACGATCTCGAGGCGCTGCCGGAGGTGCCGGACCTGTCCGTCGTGTGCTTCCGGCATCTCGTGCCCGGCCTGACGGGCGCCGCGCTCGATGCCCACCAGGACCATCTTCAGGCGGCCCTGGAGACGTCCGGCGATGGCTGGCTGACGACGACCCGCCTACGCGGCGCGACCTGGCTCCGCGCCGGGATCGTCAACTACCTCGCCACCGAGAACGACATCGACCAGCTCCTCGCGACGCTGCGACGCCTCGCCTGAATCGCGCGCCGCGCTCCGATCGGCGACGAGAACACCGGGCGTTCAGCCTCGGTTGTGGAGCATCCCGCCGACATGCTCGAGGAGCTTCCAGGCGACCTCCGCGTCACCCTGGACGAAGGCCCGGAAATCCCACAGCGTCATGACCAGGCACTTGAGGTCCGTCGTGGCCGTGACGGTCGCGGTCCGTACTCGATCGCTGATGAGCGCGACCTCCCCGAAGTAGTCGCCCGGACCTATCGCGGCGACCTGCTTGCTCCCGACGGTCACGGTGCCTTCGCCCGCGACCACGACGAAGAAGCCGATGCCATGTTCGTCGCCCTCGCGCACGGCGACGGAGCCGGCCGCGAACGTCCGCTCGCTGAAATCTCGCGCCAGCCGCACGAGGTGCTTCC
>JANOTJ010000350.1:0-8250 GCA_031416295.1 Chloroflexota bacterium | reverse complement strand
CCGATGATCTCGTCGTCGGGATGGGCGTGGACGGTCATCAGTGTCGGCCGGTGGGGGACCGGGTCGGTCGCAGGGTCATCGGCCAGGTCGGTCATGGCGCGTAGGGTAGCCCGGATCCGAGAGGCCACCCGGACCATCGTGCCATGCGTTGGCGGTTGCGGCCCCCTCCTCAAGGACTTCACGGGCCAGATCATGATGGACGGGCCCGACCCGTAACACGTCTGGGTCCGCGCGCGCACGACGCCCGCGATCCTGTTCCGCCGCGACGCTACGCTGTCGCCCATGCCGAGTCACACCGACAGCGGTCCCCTGGCGGGCCTGCGCATCATCGACTGCTCGACGGTGCTCGCCGGGCCGTACGCGACGATGGTCCTCGCGGATCTCGGTGCCGACGTCGTCAAGGTCGAGCCGCCCGACGGTGACGCGACCCGCGGCTGGGGCCCGCCCTGGGTCGGGGACGCAGCGGTCGGCACGCGCACCGCGGCGTACTTCCTGGCGGTCAACCGCAACAAGCGCTCGATCCGTCTCGATCTGAAGGCGGCGGCGGGTGCCGAGGTGCTGCGCGCGCTCCTGCGCGACGCCGATGTCCTGGTCGAGAACTTCCGGCCGGGTGGACTCGCGCGCCTCGGCTTTGCTGACGACGCGCTCGGCGCGATCAACCCTCGGCTCGTGCACCTCGCCATCAGCGGCTATGGCCGGACGGGTCCGGCCGCCCACCGGCCGGGCTACGACTTCGTCATCCAGGCCGCGTCGGGTTTGATGTCCATCACCGGCGACCCTGCCGAGGATGGCGGCCAGCCGACCAAGGTCGGCGTGGCCATCAGCGATGTCGTGACCGGCCTGTACGCCGTCATCGGGATCCTGGCCGCGCTGCTCGCCCGCGGCGGCGCCGCCGACGACCGCGGTCAGCGTATCGATGTATCGCTGCTGGCATCCACCCTGGCCGTGCTCGTGAACCAGGCCCAGAACGCGTTCGTGACCGGCGCGCCACCGGTCCGGCGCGGCAACGCCCATCCGAATATCGTGCCCTACGAGACCTTCGTCTCCGCCGACGGGGAGATCGCGGTGGCCGTTGGCTCGGAGCGCCAGTGGCTGAGGTTCTGCGCCGCGCTCGGTCTCGCCGACCTTGCCGCGGACCCGCGCTTTGCCACGAACGGCGCTCGCGTCGAGCATCGCGACGTCCTGCGCCCGATCCTCGCCGCGCGGTTGGCCAGCGAGACGACCGCGGCGTGGGTCCACGAGCTTGATGCTGCGGATGTCCCGTGCGGTCCGATCCGAGATGTCCTGGCGGCGTTCGCCTCTCGGGAGGCCAGCGACCTGGGCATGGATGCGACCATCGAGCACCCGTCCCTGGGGGTCCTTCGCCAGGTCGGGATCCCGATTCACTTCGAGGCGACTCCGGGCTCCATCCGGAGCGCGCCGCCCCTGCTCGGCGAACACAGCGACGCGATCCTCACCGAGCTTGGCTACGGTCCGGATGCGATCGGCGCGTTGCGCGCTGCTGGCGTGGTCTGACCCCTGAGCGGCATGCAGGTCTGCACGCAGCGGGGTGGTCGCGCCGTGACCCGCTGCTAGACTCGGGCCGCGTCGCTCGCCACGGGCAAGTCAGCCCGAACGACGTTCCGACCATCCTGGAGGCGTTTCCCCGATGACCGACGACCGCGAGCGCTGGGCCCTGATCCTGGGAGCCTCGTCCGGGATGGGCGAAGCCACGGCCATCACGCTCGCGAAGGCCGGCTACAGGATCTTTGGCGTCCACCTCGACTTCCGGGCGGCGCTCGCCCATGTCGAGGAGGTCAAGGCGGCCATCGAGGCGGCCGGGTCGGAGGCCATCTACATCAACATGAATGCCGCCGACGACGAGAAGCGGGCGGCCGCCCTGGCGACGTTCGCCGAGCGCTTCGAGCGCTCCCGCGCGGAGGGTCGCGACCCATACGTGCGCATCGTCATGCACTCGCTCGCGTTCGGTTCGCTGGTGCCGTTCCTGACCGAGGACCCGAAAGCCGGCGCGGACCGCAAGAAGATGGAGATGACCCAGGATGTCATGGCCAACAGCCTCGTCTACTGGGTCCAGGACCTGTGGCGCGGCGGTTTCCTGGGCGCGGGCTCCAAGATCTACGCCCTGACCTCGGAAGGGTCCACGCGGGTCGTGCCCTCGTATGGGCTCGTGTCGTCCGCGAAGGCGGCCCTGGAGTCGCACATCCGCCAGCTCGCCATGGAACTGGCCCGCCACGGGACCGGAGCGACGGCGAACTGCATCCGGGCCGGCGTGACCGTCACCCCCGCCCTCCTCAAGATCCCCGAGTCGCAGACCATGATCGACATCACGATGAGGCGCAACCCGCACGGGCGGATGACGACGACCCAGGACGTCGCCAACGCCATCCTCGCCCTGTCCGGTGATGGCACCGAGTTCATCAATGGCGACATCATCAGCGTGGACGGCGGCGAGTTCATCACGGGTTCGTGAACGCGCAGGACGGCGTGGCCCCGCGGCGGCCAGGGCGGGTCATCGTGGTCGGCTCGGTCAATGTCGACCTCGTGGTCACCGTCGAGCGCCTGCCGGCGCCCGGCGAGACGGTCATCGGCGGTCGATTCAGCCAGCACCACGGGGGCAAGGGCGGCAACCAGGCGGTCGCGGCCGCCCGTCTTGGCGCGACGACCTTCTTCGTCGGCGCGGTTGGTGACGACGCCTTCGGGTCAGCGGCTCGCGCGGCCCTCGACCACGAAGGCATCGATACGTCCGAGCTCGCGATATCGAACGGCGTCGCTACCGGCGTCGCCCTGATCCTCGTCGATGTGGCCGGTGAGAACTCCATCGCGGTCGCAGGCGGAGCGAACGGCGACCTCACCGCCTGGCACGTGGGCATGGCGATGCGCCGCCTTGTACCCCGTCAGGGCGATGTGATCCTGGTCGGGCACGAGATCCCGACGGCGGCGGCGTCAGCGGCGCTGGCCCTGGGTCGAAGGGCCGGAGCGACGACCATCCTGAACCCCGCTCCCGCGCACGGCCTCGACGCAGCCGCAGTGGCGCTGGCCGACATCGTCACGCCCAACGAGGGCGAGCTTGCCGTGCTGGAGGCCGCAGGCGTGCGGTCCAGGGCGTTGCTGGTCAGCCTGGGCGCGGCCGGCGCGCGGCTCACGACCCAGGACGGCGAGACGCGCATCCCCGCGCCCACGGTGCAGGTGATCGACACGGTCGGGGCCGGCGATACCCTCAACGGAGCCCTCGCGGCCGGGCTGGCGGAGGGGCGTTCGCTCGATGAAGCCGCCCGTCGCGCGGTCGTGGCCGCGTCGCTGGCGGTCACCCGGGCCGGCGCCCGCGAGGGGATGCCAACGCGCGCGCAACTGGAGGCCGCTCTCGCGGACTAGCCCAGGAGGATCGCACACCGGACAGAGCGGCCGATGCCGCGAGCGCGACCGCCCCAAGCAGCGCGGCCACCACGGCTGCGGCGCCGATGGTCCCGATGACCGGGACTCCCGTGGCGCTGCCGATCCACAGGAGACCGACCCCGCCGTTCATCGCGAGCAGCCGAGGGCCCGCCAGCGTTCCGAGGATCCGACGCTGGGCGGCGTGGGCACGAGGATCGCCGGGCCCGATCGCCGGCAGCAGGTGGCTCCATGACGCGATGAGCACCTGGAGGACCCATCCGATCGCCAGCGGCGCCGCGACAAGACCGATCGACCAGCCCGCCGGGTCAGCGCCCAGCCAGATCACGCGACCGGCGGCGACCAGGATTGCGGCGGCAAACCACGCGCTGGCGGCACGCAGACTGCGCGTGGTCACGCGATGCCAGTCGAGGTCGGTCGTCCAGTGGCCGGGGTCACGGGCCACCGCCAGGGCATGCAGCGGTACGCTGATCGCCCCGGCCAGCACCACGAGCCCACCGACCCGCGCCAGGAGGTCCGTCTCCGATGCATAGCCGGCCGCGACCATGGGCACGCCCAACGCGATCCCGCCGATCGCCACGGCCGCGCTTCGGCGCGGTCGGATGCGGTTGCCTTCGATGGTCGGAGCAAGGTGGACCAACGTCCCCACGATCACCAGCGAGATGAACCCGACCACGTTGAGCCATGCATGTGCGGGCCTGAGCGAGGCCCAGCGCTCCACGATCGGTGCCCAGCCGGCCAGGAACGCCGTGGCGACAGCGACACTGAGCCCCACGTGGAGCAGGGCGGCCGCGTAGGCGAGCTCGATACGGCGACGTCGCGGTCCGAGGGAACCGCGGAGCGGTCGGAACGCCACGATCGCCACGCCCGCGATCCCCACCAGGTACGCAGAACCGCCGATGTGACCGAGGAACGCCTGACCGCTGGCGACCGATGCGCTCACGACCGCCGCCCCGAGCGCGACCAGGCCGATCGCCCCGGATCGGACCCACGGGCTGGCTGGCGCCGCGACCGCGAGTGCCGTGGAAAAGAATGGCAGCACGGAGGCGACGGCCGTTCCGGCACCCCCGGCCAGGGCGAGATGGAGCGGAAGCCAGGCGGTCCCACGGTTGCCCGTTCCGAGCACCGCGGCGACGACCGCGGCCAGGACGAACCCGATCGCGACGCCCATACCGCCAACCGTCACCCGGCGGTCCAGGTCGCGGGAGATCGGGCGACGGGCGGTACGAGGGGCAGATCCTCCGACGGACGATCCAGCCACCGCTCCCGGCGTCACGGGCATGGCGGCGCAGGCGCTGCAACAGGCTCCCGCGCCTGGGGGAGCCTGTTCGATGACAGCCAGCGATCGATCGGTCACGGAGTCTGGCCCGCGCTAGTTCGCCGGGTCGCCGTCGCCGGCCTGGATGAGGCCAAGCGCGCCGCGGCCGACGAAGTTGAAGGCGTGGGTGACGATCGGGTACAGGCCGTCCTCGGCGGTCGTGAACTCCACGATGGCGCCCTGGGCCGGCGACAGGTCCACGGCCTGCGCGCCCCAGTTCCCGGCATTTCCCTTGTCCAGCTTCACGCCTTCCTTGATGACGGTGTTGAAGATGGTGCCGACGACGTGGAACGAACTGTCCGTGCTGGGACCCGCATCGAGGACGAAGATCCGCACGGACTCGCCAGTGCCGACCTTGAGGGGATTGTCCTTGTACTGATTCGCGACGCCGTTGAAGAGCACGAAGTCGGGCGCGGGATTCGCGGCCATCGCCTTGGTCGGGTCGGAGACCTCTCCTTGCTGCCCCAGGTACCACTCGCTCTGGACGATCGCGAACTCGTTGTCGACCGGCGGCAGGCCGCCCTCTGGTTCCACGATGACCATGCCGTACATGCCATTGGCGATGTGCTGGAGCGCCGGTGCCGTGCCGCAGTGGTACATCCAGACGCCGGCGTACTCGGCGGTCCATTCGTAGGTGAGTTCCTCGCCGGGGCCGATGGAGCGCATCTCATCGTTCCATGCGACCTGGCTCGAGTGGAAGTCGATCGAATGCGAGAGCTGGTTCTCGATGGGATTCTTGAGGTGGATGCGAACGGTGTCGCCGACCGTGACCCGGATGACCGGGCCGGGCACGGTCCCGTTGAAGGTCCAGACCTTCTGGACGAACCCGGGCGCAACCGTCATCTCCTGCTCGGTCATGACCAGGTCGATGTCATGGACCTTGCCGGGCATGAGCGCGGGAGCCTTCGCGTCGTACAGCACATAGGGTGGCGCGTTCGGGTCGGCGGCAACGTCCGTCGTGACCGCCGGGCCGCCATGGTCGTCCGGGGCCGGTGAGGCCGCGGACGTCCCGCCGGTGACCGCCAGCGTGCCGACCATGCCGGCCTGCTCGTGACCGGGGACGGAGCACAGGAAGGAGAGGCCGCCGGCCGGGACGTCGACATCGACGGTCGCGCTCTCGGCGCCGTTCACCACGGCTTGCTCACCGCCGGGGAAGGTGATGTCGTGGGGGATCTGGTCCCTATTGCGGAGCGCGATCGTGTAGCGGCCGGGTACATCGACGGTCAGCTGACTCGGAGTGAACTCAAGATCAAAGGCATCGACCTCCACGGTGCCGAGGACAGCGCCGGGCGCCACGGGGGCATCGCTGGCCGCGGGTGCCTGGGCCGAGGACCCGGGCCCGCTCGGTGGGAAGGTCCAGGTCGGCGCGCCGGCGGGCGCGCACGCCGTGAAGGCCATCGCCGCGATGACCAGGATGGGAACGAGTCGTCGACGCATGAGGAGATCCTCCGCCACTGGGCGCTAAACACGTACTTCTTCAGTACGTGAATGGTAGGGGGCAGCCCCGACGCGGCGATGGGCCGACCGGCCCGTCAATCAGGGGCCGAACGGCCGGTCGTGGGTCGTCAGCGAGGCAAGCGTCGACTGCCCCAGGCGCTTCCGATGCGCGGCGCGCGCCTCATCGAACGTGTCGTGGACAGCGCATCGACTGTCTTGCCCGCACGGGATCCCGCGGAGCACGCACCGACGAGCAGCGTCCGCGGGCTCGACGGCATCGATGACATCCAGGATCGTGATCAGGTCCGCGTCTCGCGCCAGCCGGTATCCGCCGGCGCGCCCGGTCCGTGCCACGACCAGTCCGGTCGTGGTCAGGTCGCGCATGACCGCGGGCAGGAAGCGTACCGGGATCGACATGCCGGCCGCGATCCGGTTGACGCTGATCCAGCCGTCGCTGCCTGGGTCGGCGAGCGCGAGCATCGCCCGGACGGCGTAGTCCCCGCGTCGGGTGAGTTCCAGTCGCATCGGTCCAGTATCGCGGACACTGGACGCGCGGAGCTGGAACGCGCGCTGACGGCCTCAGTGGATGTCGCCGCCGACCGCCCCGACCCAGACCGAAAAGGCGTAGATCGCCGCGGCTCCGCCCAGGGTCGCCAGCACGACCATGCGTGAGCGCCCACGTCGATGGGCCTCCGGCAGGAGTTCCGCCGCCCCCACGTACAGGAAGAAGCCGGCGAAGAAGCCGAGGATCGCGCCGAGCGCGGCGGCAGGCACGGAGATGAGCGATCCAAGGATGACCCCGAAGACCGGCGCCGCGCCCACGACCGCGACCCAGCGGAGGGTGGTCGTGCGAGGGGCGCCACTCGCCAGCAGGAAGCTGACGACGCCGATGCCATCGCTGAAGCGGTGGATCACGACCACGACGGCGATGATCGTCCCGATGCCGCCGCCGACCGCGAGCCCCGCGGCAAGCGCGACGCCGTCGAGGAAGCTGTGGATGGCCATTCCGCCGGCCCCGATGGTCCCGATGTGTTGGTGCGACGTGGTGCCGTGGTCGAGTTCCGCGGCGGTCTCATGGCCGACGTGCAGATCGGTGACCTTGTCCACGACGTAAAAGGCCAGGAACCCGAACGCTGTCCAGAGCATCGCATCGTCGAGCGAGCCGAGGAGTTCGACGGCCTCGGGGATCAGATCGAAGAAGGCCGCGCCGATCCGGATCCCCGCGCCGACGGCGATGATGATGCCGACATAGCGGACTGCCCGGATGGCCAGCCATCCTCCGGCCATCGCCGAGGCGAAGGCAGCGAACGAGACGGCCAGGGCGGCCAGGGTCATGCCGGTACCTCCAGTGACTGACAGCTCGGACACATGCCGAACAGCTCGAGCCGGTGGTCGTCGATGCGGTATCCGGTCCGGCGCGCGACATCGCGCACGACCGCGCGCAGCCCGGCGTCGTCGATGTCGTCGCTGCGTCCGCAGGCCGAGCACACGACATGGTGGTGGTGGACGGGCTCGCACACGACGTACGCGTGTTCGCCACTGGGCAGGTCGATGCGCTCGACGAGCTCGAGCTCGGCAAGGACGTCCAGCGTCCGGAAGATCGTCGCCCGCCCGATGCCCATCCGCCGCGACCGAGCATCTCCGACCAGGTCGGCAGCGGAGAAGTGGCCGTGCCGGTCGGCGATGAGCTGCGCGACCGCGCGACGCGGCTCGGTCATTCGATACGCGCTGCGATCGAGGGCGGTGAGGAGTGCGCTCGGGTCGACCATCGCGCTGGACGATACCAGCGATCCGTCGCGTTGTCGATACTCAGTCTCAATCAAGCCGACGATGGGTGGCCGGCGCGACGTCCTTGGGTACCGCTCCGACCCGGACCATCGTCGGGTCGTCGGCTGCTCGAATTGGCGGCATCCTTCGGGCACGATGACCATCGAGACGCTGAGCACCAGGTCCGGTCGGCGAGCCAGGGACAACGAGGCCGGGACGCTCGCGATCGGCGAGACCGATTCGAACATCTTCAACTGCCCGGCCTGCGCGCGGCCGCTTGGTGTCGGCGCGCCGCGCTGCCCCGGCTGCGGGACGCGCCTCATCGCCGGCGTCCAGGC
>JANOTJ010000349.1:0-3288 GCA_031416295.1 Chloroflexota bacterium | reverse complement strand
CGAGGAGCCGACGGGATCGCTACCGGGCGCCGCGCAGATCGTCGGGCGGCGCGACTTTCGCTCGCTCGTCGGAGCGCCGCACGAGACCCTCCATCGATCGCTGTCGCACGCCTGGCGGCCCGATTCCATCGCGCCCCTGGCGATGGCTGCCGTCCGACCCATCGTGGCCGACCGGATCGCGAGGCTCGCGGAGCGTCCGACGTTCGAGCTGTACGAGGACCTCGCCCGTTTCCTCCCGATCGCCGTGGTCGCGAAGGTGCTCGGCCTGCCGGACCGCGACGCGGCGACCCTGGAGCAGGCCAAGGGCTGGATGGAGGCCGTCCTCGCCTGGCGGCACTCGTACGGCGAGGACCCCGACGCGCGCGCCGCCGCCATCGAGGCGACGAAACGCCTGGACCCGCTGCTCCTCGACGCCGTCCGTGCCCGGCGCGACCGGCCCGAGGCGGACGCCATCAGCCTCCTCTGGTCCACGGGCCGCGAGGTCGCGTCCGACTGGGGCGAGCAGGACGTCATGGACAACGCGAAGTTCCTGTTCGAGGGCGGCTCGGAGACGACTGCCTTCCTCATCTGCACGGCGCTGCATCGACTGATGGAGCTGCCCGGTGCCGCGCGCTCGGCGACGCTGGCCGATCCGGCGGCGTTCGCGCGGCTCCTGGAGGAGGTCCTGCGCCACTCGACGGTGGTCCATCTCCGCGCCCGGCGCGCGACCCAGGACGTGGTGGACGTCGCGCTCGGAGGCGTGACGGTCCTCGCCGGCGAGCGGGTCATCGCCATCAACGCCGCCGCGAACCGCGATCCCGCGCGTTGGGAGCGCCCGGACGCGCTCGATCCGGATCGGCCGCGGCTGTGGGGCCACCTCGCCTTCAACGTCGGCCCGCGCCACTGCGCCGGAGCCCACCTGGCCCGGATGGAGGCGACCGAGACGATCGGCGGGCTGTGGCGCGCCTTCCCGGACCTCGCCCTGGTGCCCGGCTCGCCGGAACCGCGGCCGATGGGCTTCGTGTCGCGGGCGTGGCGCCCGATCGAGCTCGTCCACACGCCAGTGACGCCGAAGATCGCGCGCGAACGCGTGCTGCATGGCCCGGCCTGGGCCGGGTCCGTGCCGGGCGGTCCTGTCGGTCAGACCGGCGGAGTGCACCCGTGATCCCTGCGGACCTCCTCCACACCGAGGCCTACCGCCACGACCCGACCGAGGCCTGGCGTCGACTCCGTCACGAGGCGCCGATCTGGCACGACCCGATCGACGACCGCTGGGTCGTCACCCGCTATGACGACGTCCTGGCCGTGTTTCGCGACGCCGCGACCTACGGGGTGGAGCGGCCGTATCGCCGGTTCTCGGAACAGATCGGGCCGACCCTCGTGAACCTCGATGGGCCCGCCCACCGCCAGCGCCGGGCGATCGTGGCGCCCGAGCTCGTCGGTCGGCGCATCGAGCGCATCCGGCCGTTGATCGCCACTCGCGTCGCCGAGTTGTTTCGCGCCTGGCCGCGCAGCGGCGCCGTGGATGCCCGGGCCACCGTCGCGGATCGCCTGCCGCTCCTGGTCATCGCGGACCTGCTCGGGCTGCACGAGCGCGACCACGCAGCGTTCGCCGCTCACAGCGCCGTCATCCTGGCCGGACTCGGCGGTGAACCGGCCGCGGCCGAGCGGGGACGCGCGGCCCATGCGGCGTTGGCCGGCCTGTTCGAGAGCGCGATCGCGGCGGCGTCCGGCGAGGGCGACGACGACGGGCTCATCAGTGCGATCGTCCGTGCCGACGTCGATGGCCAGCGGCTCACCGGCGACGAGGTCCGCTCGTTCATCAGCCTGCTGCTTGTCGCGGGCGGCGAGACGACCGGCCTCGCCATCGCCAACACGTGGGCGGCACTCGCGTCCAAACCGGACGTCCAGGCGGCCCTCGCCCGCGCCGACGATCCAACCTTCCTCGAGGCGGTGGTCTCCGAGGCGCTCCGTCGCGATGGCCCGGTCATCGCCGAGGATCGCGAGGTCCGTCACGATGCGCACTGGCATGGCGTCAGCGTGCCCGCCGGATCGACCATTCGCGCGTTCATCGGCTCGGCCAACCGCGACGAGACGGTGTTCGCCGATCCCGATCGCTTCGATCCGTGGCGGACGGACCTGCACGTCGGCAAGGAGTCTCGGGCCGGCGGACGCGATCCGGATGGGCGGGCGGGCCACCTGACGTTCGGTGCCGGCGACCATTTCTGTCTCGGCTACCAGCTGGCCCGGGCCGAACTCCTCGAAGCGACCGCGGCGCTCGTCGAACGCTGGCCGCGCTTCGAGGCGGCCGGCCCGCCGACGGTCGCGACCGTCGAGCTCGAGCTCATGCGCCACGTCGAGAGTCTCGCGCTCCAGCCCGCCTGAGGGGCCGACGGCCGCACGTTCGGCGGAAGCGGAGTCACTTGCCTGGGTCAGCGCGCCACGTCCACCCGTTCCCAGGTGAGCCGCTGGATGCGCGACGCGCCGCCGAGTACCAGCGGCGGCGAGGTGATAGTCAGCTGTCGCCCGCTGGCATCGAGCGACCAGCGACGCCGCTGCTGTGTGCCGATCCAGTTCGGGAAGAGGCTCGTCTCGACGTGGTGCGTCACCGTGTCGCCGTCGATGGCGTAGCGGCCGCCGTAGGCGATGAACGTCCCGAACGCCTGGGCCTGTTCCTCCGGCGCGCCGCCGGTCACGTCGTCCGTACTGAACCGCGGGCGCGCATCGGGACCCATGATCCCGATCATCGTGCCCGTGGCGGTGTAGGCGAGCAGGCCATCCGGGGCATCGCCCATCGGCCGCGCCTCGGAACCGTCGTCGGCGATCGAGACCCACGAACGGAGCCGCCAACCACCGACGAGCGGGTGCGCAGAATCGATGCTCATCCCGACGTCGTCACGCGCGCTGGGTCACGCCGGCACCGGCGTGCCCGGCACAGGCGCATCCTCGCGGAGCAGGCCCTCGTGCTTGAGCTCGGCCCATAGATCGGGCTGGATGTGATGCCCGAACCAGTCCACGGTACGCGCCTGCTGGGCGGGCGATGAAGCGCCCGGGATGACCGAGGCAACCACCGGGTGGCCGAGCGGGAACTGGAGCGCGGCGGCGGCCAATGGCACGCCATGGCGCTCGCATACGGCCTCGATACGGCGTGTCCGCTCGAGGATCGCTGGCGATGGGTCGGCATAGGCGTAGCGGGCGCCTGGAACGGGGCCCTTGGCGAGGATGCCGGAGGCGAACACGGCGCCGATCACCACGCCGACTCCGCGCTCGACGCAGGCCGGGAACTCCGCGTCAAGGACCTCCTGGTCG
>JANOTJ010000348.1:0-2460 GCA_031416295.1 Chloroflexota bacterium | reverse complement strand
GTCCTGTGTGATGTTGCGTGGTCATCTGGCCAGGATCGTCGGGATGACGAGCGCCGCGACAAGGAGCAGCGCCCACAACGCCGGACCGGCGGAATGCGCCTCGTCGCGCCAGCGCACCATCCGGCCGGCCTCGGCTTCCGTTCGCGTGATCCACCACGGGCTGTGCCGAGCTTCGAGGCGCTGGAACGTGATCCCGAGGCCGGCGCCGTACACGATATGGCCGATCAGGCTCGGAAAGGCGTTGGTGGCCGCCTCGACCGTCCAGGCCGGCATCTGCCCGAGGATCACCGGGACCAGGGTGATCGGGCCGATGACCCACCACACGAGCCCGTAGGAAACGCCCCAGCCGAGTGCCGACCCGACATCCACGGCCTGCCGTCGGAACAGCAACGCATAGGTCACCCCGATGATCTCGGCGATCGCGATGTGGACGATGAAGCCGGTCACGACGGAGCTCGAACCGACGAGGCGGGCGACGCTGGGCAGGAACCCGATCTGGAGCATGATCAGCGTGAACAGGCCACCCCCGACGAGCCCGGCAACGGTCCCCCGAGCGACGGCCCCGAGGCCCCAGCCCCCGCCAGGACCCGGTTCGCGGACCTCATCACTGAGCAGGACACGATGGACGACGTCGAGCCAGTGGTAGAGGAGGCCCATTGCGCCGCCGTACAGGACCGAGCTCATCAGGGCGGGAAACGCCGCATGTGCCGCATCGAGACCCCACGGGAGGGATTCTCCCCGGAGACTGGGCAGGACGGTGAGCCCGCCGATGACCCACAGCAGGAACCCGAAACCGGCACCGCGTACCAGCGCTGAACCGGCGCTACCGGTCGAACGTCCATGAAGCAGCGCATAGATCACGGCGAGGGCGAGTGCCAGTCCGAATGGAGCCACGCCGGCGACTGCTCCGATCCCTGCCTGAACCGCCGGCGACAGCATCCGATCGCCACCGCCGGGGATCAGGCCAACCAGCCAGAAGGCCAGGAGGCCCGCCAGCAACCCCCGCACGATCGGACCCACGAGGTGTCTCGCGTCCCCGCGCCCGATACCGTGACGGAGCGTCTCCGACGTCTCGATCGCCACCAGCGTGAGGCCCGCGGTCGTGCCCCACAACACGTGGCCGAGGAGGCTGGGAAAGGCCCCACGCGCGGCATCGATCGTCCAGGCCGGTGCCTGGCCCATGATCAGTGGGCCGATGGTCAACGGCCCAAGGAACCAGAAGAACGTGGCATAGGTCGCCCCCCAGAAGACGGTGTCGGCGGCCGACCATCGGCCCCGTTGGAGCAGCAGCCCGAGCCCCGCCCCGACCATCGCGGCGATCGTCATGTGGATGACGAAGCCGACGAGCTCGGAGTCCGAACCGACGAGGGCGGCGACATTGCGCAGGGTTCCACGCTGGGCCATCGCGGCCCCGAACGTCACCCCACCGGCCAGCCCCGCAATGACCCCGATCCTGGTCGCCGCGGTCAGATGCGCCGTCACGGAGGCACGTTGGTAGCCCGTGGCTCCGCTGATCGTGCGGGTGCGCTCGTCGTGAGGACGATGTCGCGTGGGACCGCCAGGTCGAGGAGCCAATCGAAGGCGACCCGGACCTTCTTCTCGATGCCCGGCAGCTTCGACAGGTAGATGCCGCGCCAGAGGTACCACGCGACGAGTCCCGAGAAGCGCATCCCCAGGATCTCGGCCGCCGCCGTGTTGTGACCGAGGACGACGAGCGACCCGAGGGACCGGAAGGCAAACGGTCGGCCAGGTTGTCCGCCGATCGCGGCCAGGATGTTGTCGGCGGCCGCGCGCCCCTGGCGGAGGGCGTGCTGGGCGGTCGGAGGACAGGTCTGGCCGGGTCGGTCCGGATCGGGGATAGCCGCGCAGTCGCCGACGGCCCAGATGCCGTCGCTCGTGGCGGACGAGCGGCCGGCGTCCTCGGACCCGCCCGGAGTCACGGCGAGAACACGCAACAGACCGTCCGTGATGAGTGCGCCGCCGCGCGGGCGCCGGCCGGGTACCGACGCGATCAGTGGCGCGGGCTCGTTGCCGGCGGTCCACACGAACGTCCGTGTCGCGATCCGTGTGCCGTCGCTCAGCTCCACCCCCTCAAATGTGGAACTCGCGATCCGGACCTCGAGCCGGAACTCGATCCCACGGGCGCGCAGACGCTCGAGGGCATATGCCGCGAGATCGCCGCCGAGCTCGGGCAGGATCCGGTCGCGCGAGTGTACGAGGACGAAACGACAGTCGGCGGGCTCGATGCGCGGGAAGTAGACCAGGGCGCTGCGGACGAAGTCGGCCAGTTCGGCGATCAGCTCGCAGCCAGCAAACCCACCGCCCGCAACGACGATCGTCAGCAGCCCCGGGTGCCCCTGTGGATCCGTGCCTGCGGTGGCAAGCCCATCCGCTTCTTCGAGCAGACCGATCACGTGGTCACGCACGACCGTGGCGTCAGTCAGCGTCTTCATGGTGAAC
>JANOTJ010000347.1:0-10614 GCA_031416295.1 Chloroflexota bacterium | reverse complement strand
CAGCGAACGGGATCTCGCCCCTGGCCGGCGGCCCGGCGCTCGAGCTCACGACCATGCCCGCAAGACTCGTCGCCGGCGATCCGGCCGCCTTCCTGTGGCTCGGCCTGCTCGCGGTCATCGCGACGCCCGTGACCCGGGTCGCGGCGGCAGCCATCGGGTTCGCCCGGACGGGCGATCGACTGCTGTTCCTGGCCGCCATCGGCATCCTCGTCACCATCCTTGCGAGCGTGGCCAGCGTCGTGTTGGCCGGCTGAGCCTGCCGTGGTCGCTGATATACTCCCCCGACCCCGGTTGCGGACCGACACCTGCGCGACCCTTGCGGTCGCGCCGCCAGCGCAGGAGCCGAGCCAGCCATGACGACAGACACCTCGGGCACGCCCGCCACGTCCACCCACCACGCCCCCGCAGCGAACGCCCTGGATGACCTGATCGCCTACTTCGAAGGCGAGTTCGTCCCGATGCGCGACGCGAAGGTCAACATCATGACCCACGCGTTCATGTACGGGACCGCGACCTTCGAAGGCATCCGGGCGTACTGGAGTGAGGACCACGGCAGGCTCTACGGCCTGAAGCTGCGCGAGCACGTCGAGCGCCTCCGCCAGTCATGCCGGATCCTGCTCATGAAGGACGTCCCGAGCGTGGACGAGTTGACCGGCCTGATCGTGGAGACCATCCGTCGCAACGGGTTCCGCGAGGACGCCTACATCCGCCCGTCCTTCTACAAGTCCACCCGAGCGATCGGGGTGCGCCTGCACGATCTGGACAACGAGCTGTACATCGTGGCCCTGCCGTTCGGGAACTACATCGATACGGCCAACGGCGTCCGGGTCATGACCTCATCGTGGCGGCGCAATGCGGATGATGCGCTGCCGGCCCGGGGCAAGATCGTCGGCGGGTACGTGAACATGGCCTTCCAGAAGACCGAGGCGGAGCTCAACGGCTTCGATGAGGCGGTCGTGCTGACCGCGGACGGCCACGTCAACGAATCGTCGGCGGCCAACATCTTCATGGTCCGCGACGGGGTGGCCATCACCCCGCCGGTCAGCGACGACCTGCTCGAGGGCGTGACCCGCAAGGCGCTCATGGAACTGATGGGCAACGAGGGCATCCCGGTCCTCGAGCGCTCCATCGACCGCAGCGAGCTGTATGTCGCCGACGAGATCTTCGTGTGCGGCACGGGCGTCCAGGTCTCGCCGGTCATCGAGGTGGACCATCGCCCGGTCGGATCGGGTGAGGTCGGACCGATCGCGCGCCTCGTACGCGATCGCTACTTCGACGCCGTGCGCGGACGGCTGCCCGAATATCGGCACTGGCTCACGCCCATCGAGTGACCGGCATCCGCCGGCGATGTGCGCCGGTCAGGACGAAGGCGGTGCCTCGAGGTCGGGCGTGGCGCGCCCGATGATGATGACGATGTCCGTGCGGATGGTCGCATCGGTGGCCGTCGTCACCTGCACGCCGAAGACGGTCTCCAGGAGCGCGACCGTCGCTGGAGCGCGCGTCTCCATGCCGTTGTAGGCGACGATCCGGGTGTCGGCCCGGACCGCGCCCTCGGGCTTCTGGCGCGGTGCGGAGGCGGCCAGACCGACGTACTCCAGGTAGCCTGCGAGCCGGGCACCGCGAGCCGCTTCGTCCGTGCCGTTGAGGACCCACACGTTGGCGCCCTCTTCAGCGAGCGTCTCGCGCAGGGCCTGGTCGGCCGGGTCGCTGCTGAACGCGCCCCGGACCGCCGCCCGGATCTTGTCCACGTACGGCTCCGTCCAGTAGCCGGTCGGCACTTCCTTCTGGTAGAAGTCGGGCGCGAACACGAACGAGCGGATATTGACCGTGTCCACCTCGGACGCGAGTCCGAGCAACTCGTCGATCTGGTCGAGCGGAACGTCCGTGCGGATGGCCGACTTCAGCGCAGCGATCAGCTCGGGCAGGCGTGGGATGAGGTTCCGCGGATCGACCTGCTCGCGCAGCGAGAGGAGCACGCGCTGCTGGCGGGCACCGCGATCGAAGTCCGTCGATGTGTTGCGCGAGCGGGCGTAGCGCAGCGCCTGCTCGCCGTCCATGTGCTGGATGCCGCTCGGGATGTACAGCCGCTGGGCCCTGCCGCTGGAGCCCGGAAAGCGGTCGTCCACGATCGGGATCTGGACGTTGACGGTCACCCCGCCGACCGCGTCCACGACCTTCTTGAAGCCCTCGAAATTGACTTCCACGAAGTACCGGATATCGAGCTCGTAGAGCTCCCCGAGGACGGACTTCAGGGCGTTGTAGCCGCGGGTCCGGTCGTTGCCCAGCCACAGGTCGGCGCGCTTGCGGTTGTTGACGAAGAACGAGTTGATCTTGTTGCCGTAGACGCGCCCCCACACGTTCCGTGCCGGACCGGCCGGGATGGGCACGTTGATGGTGTCGCGGGGCAGGCTGAACAACGCGACCTGCTTCGTCACCGGGTCGATGGACACGACGATGAGCGTGTCCGTGTTGTGGCCGCCCTCCTGCTCGTCGGCGCCGATGAGCAGGATGTTCAGGCGCTCCTTGCCGTCCCAGGGCGGGATGGCGACGTCTGGCAACTGGGTGCCGATGGGCGATGCGACGGGCGCGGACGAGGGGCTGGCGTCCGGATCGATCGATCCGCTGGGGCCCGGCGAGTCCGAGGGCGTGACGTCGCACTCCTCCTTGATGTCCGCGCCGATGAAGATGCAGCCACTGGTCAGGGCGTCGAGGGCGAGCACGTCGTAGCGGGCCACGACGACGTGACTGCCGGTCATCACCAGCAGGACCGCGAACAGCCCGGTCAGCGACAGGGGATGGCCGGGCAGGCGCGCCGGACCCAGGCGCGGACCGCCCGCCGAGTGCGCGTTCAGGAACTGGGCCACCCGGTAGGCATCGATGACCGCCACGACCCGGTACAGCAGCGCGACGAGATTGAGGATGAAGACCGAGGTGAGCATCGCCGGGTTGACCACGAGGGCCACGATCTCGAGTCGATCCAGGCGCAGGACCACGCCCGCGAGCAGGGCCACCAGGAGGACCGGGGCGGCGGCGAATCCGAGCGCCCGGGTCGGCGCCCCGGCGTACAGGTGGCCGAGGCCCGGGAACACCAGGGACAGGAAGGCCGCGGCGAATGGCGAACGTGACCGCGGTCGCGTTTCCTGCGGGTGCTGCATCGCGGGTAGGATACTCGGACCAGCCGGACCGAGCCCTCGGGATCGCCGTGCACCCGCGCCCACGAGCCCCGCAGCCCGGAGACCTATTGTTCCGACCCGTCACCAGCAGGCCCGACCTCGTCGCCCAGGAGCATGAACTCCTCGACCAGTGGCGAGCGCGACGGACGTTCGCGAGGCTGCGCGCGCAGAACGTGGGCGGGCCACGCTGGAGCTTCCTGGACGGCCCGATCACGGCCAACAATCCGATGGGCGTCCATCACGCCTGGGGGCGCGCCTACAAGGACCTGTTCCAGCGGTTCCACGCCATGCTTGGCGAGGAGCAGCGCTACCAGAACGGTTTCGACTGCCAGGGGCTGTGGGTCGAGGTCAACGTCGAACGCGACCTCGGCTTCACGAACAAACGGGACATCGAGGCCTACGGCATCGATCGCTTCGTGACCTTGTGCAAGCAGCGCGTGCTGACCTACGCCGCGCGCCAGACCGAACAGTCCATCCGGCTCGGGATGTGGATGGACTGGAACGACCCGAACGAGCTGCGCCGCCTGCACGACCTGCTGGGCTCGGATCCGGGCTCCATCACCACCATCGAAGGACCGGACGGACCGGTCACCGACAGCGTCGAGATGCTCGTGGGGCGCCTCGGGCTGCCCGAGACCGGAGGCAGCTACTTCACCTTCAGCAACGAGAACAACGACCTCATCTGGGGCTTCCTCGCCGAGTGCCACGCGCGCGGCTGGCTGGTCAAGGGTCACGACACGATGCCCTGGTGTGCGCGCTGCGGCACCGGCCTGTCGCAGACCGAGGTGAACGAGGGCTACCAGGACAAGGACGATCCGGGCTTGACGGTCCGGCTGCCCTTGCTGGACCGGCCGGGCGAGGCGCTGCTCGTCTGGACGACAACGCCGTGGACGCTGACCTCGAACGTGGCGGCCGCCGTCGGAGCGGACCTGCGCTACGTCAAGGTCCGCCAGGGCGACGACCTGCTGTGGCTGGCCAGGGGCACGCTCAAGGACGCGCTCGTCGGTCCATTCACGGTGGAGGACGAGGTGGTCGGCGCGGAGCTCGTTGGCTGGCGCTACGAGGGCCCGTTCGACCACCTGCCGGCTGTGCGCGCCGCATTCGAACCGACCGGCTACGAGCATCGCGTGGTCGCCTGGAGCGAGGTCGGGGAGGACGAGGGCACGGGCATCGTGCACATCGCACCGGGCTGTGGCGCCGAGGACTTCCAGCTCGGCAAGGCCCTCGGGCTGCCGGTCGTGGCGCCCCTCGACGAGTCCGGGATCTTCCTCGAGGGCTTCGGCTCGCTGAGCGGCTGCGACGTCCGCGACGTCGCCGACCCGATCATCGAGCAGCTCAAGGCCGAGGGTCGGTTCTACCGCCTCGAGACCATCCACCATCGCTATCCGCACTGCTGGCGATGCGGGACACCGCTCGTCTTCCGACTCGTGGACGAGTGGTACATCAGCATGGGCCCGGTCTACGACGTGCCCCGTTCGTCGCTGACCCCCAAGCAGGTGGATGCCAGCCTGCGCTACCAGATCATGGAGGTGGTGGACCGCATCCGCTGGATCCCCGAGTTCGGCCACGACCGGGAGCTCGACTGGCTCCTGAACATGGGCGACTGGATGATCAGCAAGAAGCGCTACTGGGGTCTGGCACTGCCCATCTACGACTGTGCCTCGTGCGGGACCGTGGAGGTCATCGGCGGGCGCGACGAGCTGCGCGCGCGGGCGGTCAGCGGCTGGGACGTCTTCGAGGGTCACACGCCCCATCGCCCCTGGGTCGACGAGGTGCGCATCGCCTGCCCGTCGTGCGGCCAGCCCGTGGAACGCATCAGAGACGTCGGCAACCCCTGGCTGGATGCGGGCATCGTGCCCTTCTCCACGCTCCACTTCCGCGAGGACCCCGACTACTGGGCGAAGTGGTTCCCGGCCGACTTCATCACCGAGAGCTTCCCGGGCCAGTTCCGCAACTGGTTCTACTCGATGCTCGCGATGTCCACCGTGCTCCGCCGTGAACCGCCCTTCCTGACCATCTTCGGCTATGCGCTGGTGATCGCCGAGGACGGCCGCCAGATGCACAAGAGCTGGGGCAACGCCATCGAGTTCGATGAAGCTGCCGACCGGATGGGCGTGGACGTCATGCGCTGGATGTTCGCGAAGGCCCGGCCGGAGGACAACATCGCGTTCGGCTGGCACGCGGCCGACGAGGCACGACGCGAGCTGCTCATCCTGTGGAACGTGTACGCCTTCTTCGTGACCTACGCGCGGCTGGCCGGCTGGACCCCGGCCGAGAGCGCGCCGGCGGTCAGCGCGCGACCTGTCCTTGACCGCTGGATCCTGTCGCGGGCGGCGGCCACCTCGGCCACCGTGGAGGCCCGACTGCAGGACGTGGACGCGCTCGGTGCGACCCGCGCGCTCTCGGCGTTCCTCGACGGCCTGTCGACGTGGTACCTGCGCCTGTCGCGCCGGCGCTTCTCGCGATCGGACGATGGGGCGGATCGGGCGGCGGCGTTCGCCACGCTCCACGAGGCGCTGGTGGCCACGACCCGGATGCTGGCACCGATCCTGCCGTTCCTGGCCGACGGGATGTACGGCAACCTGGTCACGAGCGTGGACCGGGACGCGCCCGACAGCGTGCACCTGACCCGCTGGCCGACGGCCGACCTCGCGCCCTACCGGGACCCCGGCCTGGAGTCGGCGATGGCCACCGCCCAGGGTGCCGTGGAACTCGTGCGCACCCTGCGCGGCCAGAACGGACTGCGCACCCGCCAGCCTCTGGCCCGGGCCTGGTTGGCCACGCGCGGCGGCACGGCACTCGACCCCGAACTGCTCGCCCTCGTCGCCGCCGAGAGCAACGTCAAGCACATCGAGCCGATCGCCGAGGGCTCGGATCTCGTCGAGCGCCGGGTCAAGGTCCTGCTGCCCAGGGTTGGCAAGCGCCTCGGATCGGCGACCCCCGCGGTCATGGCCGCCGCACGGGACGGCGCCGTAGAGTTCCATGACGATGGCAGCGTCACCATCGCCGGGCAGCACCTGGAGTCCGACGAGATCGAGGTCGGGGCGACCCCGCGGCCGGGCACGGCGGTCGCCGAGGACGACGGCCTGGTCATCGTCCTGGACACGGCCATCAGCCCCGAGCTGCGGGCCGAGGGCGACGCCCGCGAGCTCGCCCGGTCCGTCCAGGATCTGCGCCGAGACGCCGCCCTCGAGCTGGACGACAGGATCGAACTGTGGGTCGAGGGTGCGCCGGCCGATGTCGAGCCCCACCTCGCCTCGGTCGCCGCCGACACACTCGGGACCGTCGCGGCCCTGCCGATCCCGGCCGATGCCCCGCGCGCGACGGTGACCCTCGACGGACGACCGGTGACCATCGCCCTGCGACGGCTCCGATGACCGCCATCACGGCACGCGGCCGCCCACGCTGGACCCTGTTCGGGGCGATCGCGCTGATCGTCGTGGTCGCCGATCAGCTGAGCAAGGCCTGGCTAGTCGGCGCGATCGAGCCCGGCGGCTCCGTCCAGGTCATCGGCGATTTCGTCCGGCTGACCTTCGTGCGCAACAGTGGCGCGCTGTTCGGCCTGTTCCGGGATTCCGCGCCGCTGTTCGGGCTCGTGTCGATCGCGGTCGTCGGGGCCATCGCCTGGTATCACGGCAGTGCCGGGCGCAATACGCTCATGTCCATCGCGCTCGGACTGCTGCTCGGCGGGGCCATCGGCAACCTCATCGATCGCTTGCGCCTGGGCTACGTGGTCGACTTCGTGGACCTCGGTATCGGGTCGCTCCGGTTCTATACCTTCAACGTCGCGGACTCGGCCATCACCTGCGCCCTGCTGCTGCTCATCGCCACGGCCTTCCTGCCCATCGGCCGCGCTGGCCGGGACGGCGGTGAACCGGTGGCCCATGGCTGAGCCGATCGTCGCCGGCGTGCGCACGCTGCGTGTCCCCGACGGCCTGCGCGGCCGGGTGGATCGCTACGTCGCCGATGCGACCGGACTATCGCGGAGCTACGTCCAGAAGCTCATCTCCGACGGGCGACTGACTGCCGACGGCGTGGCGCTCCGGGCCAACGCGATGATCGTGCCCGGCACGGAGATCCTGCTGGACGTTCCCGAGCCCATCGCCCTGGACCTTGCGCCCTCGCCGGACATCCCGCTCACGATCGTCTACGAGGACGAGGACATGCTCATCGTGGACAAGCCGGCGGGCCTCGTCGTCCACCCCTCGGCCGGGCACCACGACGGGGACACGCTGGTCAACGCGCTGTTGGCGCGGGCCGGGGGCTCGGAATACGGGGGTATCGCGGGCGTCGCCCGGCCGGGCATCGTCCATCGCCTGGACCGCGATACGTCGGGCCTGCTGATGGTCGCCAAGCACGACGCGGCCCAGGCTTCGCTGATGGCCCAGTTGAAGGCGCGCCGGGTGCGCAAGACGTACCTCGCCCTCGTGCAGGGCAGCGTCAGCGCCGCGGTCGGGCGCATCGAGGCGCCGATCGGGCGCGACCCCAAGCACCGCACCAGGATGGCCGTGGTGGCCGACGGGCGTCCGTCCGTGACCGGCTACCGGGTCCGCGAGCGGTTCGCCGACTGGACCCTCCTGGAGCTCGATCTGGTGACCGGGCGGACCCACCAGATCCGCGTCCACCTCGATGCCATCGGCCATCCCGTCGCCGGCGATCCGGTCTATGGGACGGGCACCTCGCGGCGCGGCCCGGACGGCCTCGACCGACTGTTCCTGCACGCCTGGCGCCTGGAACTCGCATCGCCGGGCGACGGCGACCTCATCCGGGCCACGGCGGTGCTGCCGCCGGAACTCGAGGGCGCGCTCGAACGCCTGCGCGCGGCGGCGACCGCTCGATGACTGAGGAATGCGCCACGCCGGTCCCGGTCAACGTCTCGGACGACCCAGGGCGTCCCGACGGCGTCATCGAAGGCGAACCCGGGGCGATGCTGGTGATCATCTCGGGCCCGTCGGGAGTGGGCAAGGACACCATCATCGATGCCATGCGCGAACGCACCCACGAGCCCGAGTACGCGTACGTGATCACGTGCACGACGCGCGTGCCACGTCCGGGCGAGGTGGACGGCGTGGACTACCACTTCCTGTCCCGGGACGAATTCCTTCGGCTACGCGCCGCGCGTCAGCTCCTGGAGGCCAACGAGGTCCACGGCAACTGGTACGGCGCACCACGCGACCAGGTTCGCCGGGCCGTCATCACCGGCCGCGACGCGATCCTCAAGATCGATGTCCAGGGCGCCCAGATCGTCAAGGAGCAGGTGTCCGAGGCGCTCCTCATCTTCGTCGTCCCGCCGACCCTGGAGACGCTCTTCGCGAGGCTGCGGGCGCGGGCCACAGAGACCGCCGACGAGCTCGAACTGCGCCAGCGCAACGCCGCCATCGAGCTCGCCCGCCAGGACGACTACGACTACGTGGTCGTGAATGAGACCGGGCAGGTCGAGCGGACCACGGAACGCATCGACGAGATCATCGCTGAGGAGCGGCTGCGTCACGCGGACCGACGCGTCCGGGTCTAGACGGGCCCGTGCCGTGACCCTCGAGCTCCCACCCGACGCGCCGGGCGAAGCGCCGGGCGACGCGCCGGGCGATGTGGCTGGCGCGGCAGCAGGCGATCGGCTCGTCGCGGTCGCCATCGATGCCGCCGGGGCCGGTGGCGGGCGGCCGTACACATACCGAGTGCCCGAGTCGCTGGCCGATCTCGAGGATGGCGAGGCGGTCCTCGTGGAGTTCGGGCGCCGGCAGGCCCTCGGCGTGATCCTGGGCCCGACCGAACCCGTGGCCGGCGTCGTGGCCAAGCCGATCGTGGACCGAATCCGCGCCGATGGCCCGCTGCTCCCGCCGCTCGCGCTGGGCCTCGCGACCTGGATCGCCGACCACTACCTGGCACCGCCGGGGCTGGTCGTGCGCTCGATGCTGCCGCCGGGCCTGCTGGAGCGGCTGGAACTCGTCGCGGAACGGGTCCCGGGCGGGGACGACGTGTTCGCGACGGGCAGCGCTCCCGCCGCGCCGAGCGGTCCCGCCGCGATGCCGGATCCCGTGGAGGCGGACCTGTTCGCGCAGCTCGAGGCCGGCGCGCGGCCAGTCCGCGAGCTTGCCGCGCCCGATGGGCGAGCCGGGCTGCTGCGGCGGCTGCGGGCGCTCGCCGCGGATGGCGCGGTGACCCTCGACTGGACCCTGCTCGGAGCCTCGGGCGGGCCGCGCCATGAGCGCTGGATCAGCCTGACCGACGCGGGTGCGACCGCTGCCGCCGTGCTGGCCGCCGGCGAGCGCCCGCCGGGACGGCCCCTGGGACCGCGCCAGGTCGCAGCGCTGGCGGACCTCGCTGCACTCGGTGCCGGCAGCCCGGTCCAGGCCACAGCGTTTGCCTCCACGCACGGGACCGCGACCATCCCCGGACTCGCGCGCCGCGGGCTCATCGCGTCCGAGGTCAGGGTACGGCCCCGCCGGCCGCTCGCCAGCCGGCCCGTGGGCGTCCGTGGCGGGCGTCCGCCAGCCACCGATCTGTCCCCGGAGCAGGCTGTCGCGGTCGCCCGGGTCGTCGATGCCATCGAGCGACGCGACCCGCGCCCGCTGCTCCTCGATGGCGTAACCGGCGGGGGTAAGACGGCGGTCTACGTGGAAGCCATCGCGGCTGCGCTGGCCCTTGGTCGCCCGGCGCTCGTCCTCGTGCCCGAGATCGCCCTCGCCCTGCCGCTCGTGGACCGCCTGCGTGCCGATCTCGATGCCCGCGTGGCGCTCGTGCACTCGGGGCTCGCCGATGGCGAGCGGGCTGACGAGTGGCGTCGGATCCGGGCAGGCGACGTGGATATCGTCGTCGGGACGCGCCTCGCCGTGCTCGCGCCGTTGGCCGAGGTCGGCCTGATCATCGTGGACGAGGAGCACGATCCGGCGTACAAGAGCGATCGCACCCCACGGTTGCAGGCCCGTGACACGGCCGAACGCCTGGCGACACTGGCCGGGGCGCCGATCGTCCTCGGCTCGGCCACTCCGGCGGTGGACACGGTCGGGCGCGCCCGGGACGGCCGGCTGGACCGGATTGCCCTGCCGTCGCGGCCCGTAGGTGCCGCCCCGATCGTGCAGGTCGTGGACCTGCGGGTCGAACTCGCCGAGGGCAATCGCGGCCTCCTCTCGCGGCCCCTGGATGAGGCGCTGGATCGTCTGGATACAGCCGCTGGCGAGCAGGCGATCCTTGTCCTGAACCGACGCGGCACGGCGTCGGTGGTGCTCTGTCGAGACTGCGGGCACGTGCAGGCCTGTGCGGACTGCGAACGGCCCCTCGTCTACCACCAGGCCGGTGGCACGCTGCGCTGTCACCACTGCGGTCGGGCGACACCGCCCGCGACGCGTTGCCCGTCGTGCGGCTCGCCACGCATCCGCTACCTGGGCGGCGGCACGGAGCGCGTGGAGCGTGAGGTCCGGGCCTCCCACCCGCGGCTGCGGGT
>JANOTJ010000346.1:0-5607 GCA_031416295.1 Chloroflexota bacterium | reverse complement strand
CGTTGCGGATGTTCAAGCGGCCGCCGGGTACCCACAGTTGCCCGTTGCGCGCCACCCGCGCCGGCAGGACACTGTCGAACAGGTCCACCCCGCGGTGCACGGCCTCCAGCAGATCCGCCGGCGAGCCCAGGCCCATCAGGTAGCGGACGCGCGGATCGTCGGCGAGCAGGGGCACCGCGATATCGAGCGCGGCATCACGCTGTTCGGGCGTCTCGTCGCCGGCCAGCCCACCGATGCACAGGCCGTCGAAGGGCAGCGCTGCGATGGTCGTCGTCGAAGCCGCGCGCAGCTCCGGATCAAGGCCGCCCTGGACGATGCCGAAGAGGGCCTGATCGGGCCGGCTGTGGGCCGCCAGCGACCGTGCCGCCCAGCGATGGGTACGCTCCGTGGCGTCGGCCACGACCTCGCGCGGCGAGCTCGGGAAGACCGGTTGGTCGAGGGCCACCGCCACGTCCGAGCCCAGCGCTTCCTGGACCGCGATGGCGTGCTCGGGCGTGAACCGATGCACGGAGCCATCGATGTGCGACCGGAAGGTGACGCCGTCCTCGTCCACGACGCGCAGGTCGCCGAGCGAGACGACCTGGAAGCCGCCCGAATCGGTCAGGATCGGCCCGTCCCAGTCCATGAACCGATGGAGGCCGCCAAGACGCTCGATGCGCTCGTGGCCGGGCCGCAGGTACAGGTGGTAGGTGTTGGCCAGGATGATCGAGGCGCCCGTGTCGCGGATCTCGGCGGGTGTCAGGGCCTTGACCGTGGCGTTCGTGCCGACCGGCATGAACTGGGGTGTCTCCAGCGCGCCGTGGGTCAGCGTCAGGACCCCCGCCCGTGCTCGTGTCGACCCGTCGGCCGGTGGCGGGACCGTGACCTCGTAGCGGACCGCCGGCGAGACGAACGGGGCGCTCACGCCTCGTCGGCCGCCGGTCGGAGGGGATCAACGGCGAGCGGCTCGTCCCAGAATCCGGGCATCCCCGTGTCCCCACGCCGCGGCGGTGGGATCTCGTAGCCGAGCGCGGAGAGGTGGGCGCGCCCGAGGTCGGTGACGATGCGGCCCTGCGGGGTGCGGTCCAGGAACCCGAGCCGAAGCATGAACGGCTCGTGGACGTCCTCGATGGTCTCGATCTCCTCGGACAGCACGGCGGCCAGGGCCGCGACGCCGACCGGCCCCGAGCCGAACTTCTGGACGATGGCCGCGAGGAGCTTGCGATCCGCCGAGTCGAGCCCCTCGTCATCGATCTCCATGCGTCGCATCGCCTCCGTGGCGGTACGCTCGTCCACCCGGCCGTCGCCGTGGACCTCGGCGTGGTCGCGGACGCGCTTGAGCAGCCGGTTGACGATGCGCGGCGTCCCTCGACCGCGCCGCGCGATGGCGCTCGAGGCGCCGGGTTCGATGGTCACGCCCAGGATGTCCGCGGAGCGCTGGACGATCTCGCGCAGTTCTCCTTCCGTGTAGAAGTCCAGGCGGAAGGTGGCGCCGAAACGGTCACGTAACGGAGAACTGATGCGGCCCGCCCGGGTCGTGGCCCCGACGAGCGTGAAGGGCTTGAGACTGAGACGCAGACTCCGGGCCGAGGGGCCCTTGCCGATCATCACATCGAGGGCGTAGTCCTCCATCGCCGGGTACAGGATCTCCTCCACGGCCCGGTTCAGGCGATGGACTTCATCGATGAACAGGACGTCGCGTTCGTCGAGCGAGGTCAGGATCGCCGCGAGGTCGCCGGCCCGCTCGATCGCCGGGCCTGACGTGTAGCGGACGTTGACCCCGAGCTCCCGGGCGACGATGGTGGCGAGGGTCGTCTTGCCCAGGCCGGGCGGTCCATACAGGAGGATGTGGTCCGCGGCCTCTCCCCGATTCTTGGCAGCCTGGAGCAGGACCGAAAGGTTGGCCTTGACCTCCGCCTGGCCGATGTACTCGGCCAGCGACTTGGGTCGCAGGCTGCCCTCGACGACGAGTTCCACCTCGTCCGGGTCCGCCGACAGGATGCGCGCGACGTCGTCCACCATCGGGTCGGATAGTAGCATGCACGACGTCATACCGCACGCCTGTTCGATACCTCCGGCGGCCAGCGGGCGCGCGGCGCGCGGCCAGCGCTTCCGGTTGCCTAATGGCCACTACGCGACTGGGCATTGCCACTACGATGCGCACAGGATGCGTCTTTCCCGTCGATCCGAGTACGGCCTCCGAGCCCTGGTGGACCTCGTCCGCCATGACGGCGAGGGCCCCATCGCGCTGGCCTCCCTGGCCCGGCGCAACAACCTGCCCCAGAAGTTCCTGGAGCAGATCATGGCCACCCTCAAGCACGGCGGCATCGTGCGCACGACGCTCGGTGCCCACGGCGGCTACGCCATGTCCGCGGATGCTGGCATGGTCTCGATCGGGCGGGTCGTGCGGCTTCTCGATGGCGCCCTCGCCCCACTCCCCTGCGTTTCGTTGCGCTACTACGAGTCGTGCTCGTGCCCGGACGAGGCGACCTGTCCGCTGCGCGACGTGATGATCGATGTGCGCGACGCCATGCTGGAGATCCTGGACAAGGAGACCCTGGGCGACCTGGCTGCCCGCGAAGGCCAGGCCTCCATCGATCCGCGCGGCCGGCACGCCGACGCGCTGGACGGCCGGCGACCGTAGGGCCGTGGCCTCGCACAGCAGGCCGGTCACACCCGGCACCCTTCTCCGCCTCGCGGCGTTCACGACCGACCCTGCCGGCGGGAATCCGGCGGGCGTCTGGATCGGCCGCGAACTGCCTCCGGCCGACGAGATGCAACGGATCGCGGCCGAGGTCGGCTACTCGGAGACGGCATTCCTGGCGCCCGACGGGTCTGGCGCGCCTGGCCGGTTCCGGGTGCGCTACTTCAGCCCCCTCGCCGAGGTGCCGTTCTGCGGCCATGCGACGATCGCCAGCGGGATCGCGCTGGCAGGGCGAGGCGAGACGGGCCGACTCATGCTCGCCACCAACGACGGCAACGTGGCCCTCAGCGTGTCCGCCAACCCCGAGGATCCTGACGGGCTCGCGACGGCCACCCTCACGTCCGTGGAGCCCTGGGTGCGCGTGGCGCCGCGTGCCCTGGTCGGCAGCGCGCTCGGGCTGCTCGGCTGGCGATCCGGGGACCTCGATCCGGGCTTGCCGCCGGCGCTCGCGTTCGCCGGGGCGACCCACCTCATTCTCGCGGTCGCCGACCGGTCCACGCTGGCGCGCCTCGACTATCCCTTCGAGGCGATGCAGTCGCTGATGCTCGAGCACGACCTGACGACGCTGCAACTCGTGTGGCGCGCAGGACCGGCCCGCTTCGATGCTCGAAACCCGTTCCCCGTCGGGGGCGTCGTGGAGGATCCGGCGACGGGCGCGGCGGCGGCGGCCCTGGGCGCCTACCTGCGTGAGCGCGGCGAGATCACGGCACCCGCCTCGTTCGAGATCGTCCAGGGTGTCGAGATGGGTCGCCCCAGCCGGATCACGGTCACGATCGCGCCGGGCGAGGCCGGCGTCCGCGTCACCGGGACAGCCGTCCCGATCTGAGCGCGGTCAGATCGGCGTGTTGCCCTGCGCCTCCAGGACCTGTCGCGCCCGGACGATGCCGATGATCGCGGGCAAGCCCATCACGATGCCGATGGGCCAGGCCCATGCGAACACCATGAGGATGGTCAGGCCGATGACGGCACCACCGACGATGGCCAACTGACGCCCGATCGTCGGGTTTCGACTGACGATGAGCAGTGCGGTCAGGGCGAGGGCCATCCCGATGAAGATGACCACAGCCCCGATCGACGCTGCCAACATATCGGACGGCCTGTCCGACCACGTTCTGGTTGCGAGATTCCTGGCCGCGCACGTAACACTCACGCGACGGGCGCGTTCTTCAGCGTAGGGGCCACGGTCCGCGTCTTGTGCCCCGGCAAGGAGAGGGACAGCATGTCGGTCAGCGCACGGATCGCGCGCAACGCGCGCAACGCGATGGCGTCGTTCGTCGGGTTCGGGCGAGGGATCTGGCTGTTCCCGCTGGACACGATGTTCCGGACCGTGGGGTTGCGCTACGGCTGGCTGATGACCCTCTTCACGTGGTCGCCGCCGGCGCTCCTACGCGGGATCAGCCGCGTCCGGGCTGAGCGGGCGGCGTGGCGCGCCACACGAAGCGTTCCGGCCTACCGACACTATCTCGAGGGGTCGGGGGTGGACCTCGCCGGCCTGTTCCCGCTCGGCATCCTTGATCGCCTGCCGGAAACGGACAAGCGCGACTACGTCGATCGATACGGACTGATGGAGCGCTGCATCGGCGGCGCCGTGCCCTTCCCGGGCACCTCCATCGACGAGTCCAGCGGCTCGACCGGCACCCCCTACAACTGGATCCGAAGTCGCCGGGAGCGCGAGGTCGCCCACCGAAACATCGGGTTCTTCGCTCGCTACGCGTTCGGGGCGGCGCCGCTGGTCACGATCAATGCGTTCTCCATGGGCGCCTGGGCGGCGGGCTTCAACATGACCCTGGGCATGCTCCGCCACGGCATCGTCAAGTCGGTCGGGCCGGACCTCGACAAGATCCTGTCCACGCTCGAGGTGCTCGGACCGAACTACCGCTTCCTGATCTCGGGCTATCCGCCGTTCCTCAAGCACCTGCTCGACGAGGGCTCTCGGCGTGGATTCCCATGGAGCGACTACGAGGTCCATGCCCTGGTCGGGGGAGAGGGCATGACGGAGGCCCTGCGCGACATCCTGTTGCAGCGCTTCGAGTCGGTCTACTCGGGGTATGGCGCCACAGATATCGAGATCGGGATGGCCGGCGAGTCGCCGGTGAGCATCGCCGTGCGCCGTCTGGCCCGCTCGCGACCCGACATCGCCCTGGCCCTGTTCGGGACGGACTCGCGGCTGCCGATGGTGTTCCAGTACAACCCGCTCATCCATTTCATGGAGGTCAACGAGCACGGTGAGGTGATCTGCACCGTGTCCCGCCTCGACCTGCTCGCGCCGCGAATCCGCTACAACGTGCACGATTCAGGCGGGATCGCCGACTTCGCGGCCGTTCGCGAGGTGCTGCGCGGCTTCGGTTACGACCTTGACCACCTCGACCAGGCGCCGGAAGTCCACGGCCCACGCGGGCCGCTGCCGTGGGCCCGACCCATCCCCCTGCCCTTCCTGTGGATCCACGGTCGGCGCGACGCAACGGTCAGCGTGATGGGCTCCAACATCTATCCCGAGGACGTGGAGGCGGTCCTCTACAACGACCCGCTCATCGCGCCACGACTGCACTCATTCATGCTCGCCATCGTGGACGATGCGACCGGGACGCCGCGCCCGTCGGTCGCCCTGGAACTGACCGATCTCGAGGACGTTGACGACGCCTGGCGCACGGCCGCCGCGGAGCGCATGCGCGATGGGTTGAGCACTCTCAACCTCGACTACCGATCGTCGGTCGGCGAGTTCCCGGGGGCGATGCTGCCGCTCGTGTCGGTCCATCCGCTGGGGGGCGGGCCATTCGTCGCCGACGCCTCGCGCATCAAGCAGCGCCGGATCGGCTGACGACGGGTCGGTCGTCGGATCGGGTGACGACGCTCGGTCGTCAGTCGCGCAGGAGCGTCCGCAGGGCGGCCTTGACCCGATCCTCGAGGGTGGATCCGACTGCGAG
>JANOTJ010000345.1:0-2386 GCA_031416295.1 Chloroflexota bacterium | reverse complement strand
CAACGTGGCACGTGCACTTCGCGGCGACGCACCGCAGGCGGTTCTCAGGCCAGGGCGGCCGGACATGCTGGCGCCGGACTTGGCAGGGGTGGGGCTACTCGTTCGCGATCGGAGACTGCTTCTGGCGGGCCGGCTGCCGCTCCTGATCCGATCATTGGGCGAGCGGCGCTACCTGCGCTCGCGGAACGCGCAGGACCTGTCGTCGTAAGGGAGCCTCCTGGCGTGTGTGCACCACACAACGGTGCGGCTGGCCCAGCGCAGCACGCGGCCACCGTTCAGCGCATGTCGGCGGCAGGGACGCCGTCCCGTTGCTGCCCAACGCAGTGGTGTTAACCTATGGGTTGACAAAGACGACGTTTCTGCTAACCTGTGGGTTATGGAACGAATGCACAAGGCCGCTCAAGCACGCCGAGAACTCGACCGCCGCTTCGCGGCGTCCGACATCGTCTCCATGCGCGCGAAGCCGCATTCCGGCTGGGTCAAGGCGATTCGCACGGCGCTTGGGATGTCGCAACGGGACTTGGCGGCCAGGCTCGGCGTGAGCCACGTCGCGGTCCACAAACTCGAACAGAGTGAACAGGACGGGCGGATCGCCCTCGCCAAGTTGGCCGAGGTCGCCGCCGCCATGGATTGCACCGTGGTCTACGCCCTCGTGCCGAACTCGTCACTCGAGGATACCGTGCAGCGCCAGGCACGTCGTGTCGCCGCGGCGCGGCTCGGCTACGTCGCGGACACGATGAGCCTCGAGGACCAGTCGGTTGCTCCTGACCGCCGCGCCGGCTACGCCGAGGTCTACGCGCAGGAACTCATCGCCGCCAATGACATCTGGCGTCGCGACCAGGTGGGCGGCACGAGTCCGGATCCGAACGGTGAGCGATAGCCTTCACGGCGACCTTGTCCTTGGCGTGATCGGTCCCGAACCAGAGGGCGCGACCCCTATCGAGACGGAGGACCTCGAAGGCCTGATCCCGGAGTTCGTGGCGACCGGCGCGGACCTCAACCAAGTCGAATACGAGAACATCGCGAATGCATTGCCTTGGGCGATGCGCCAGGTCCGCCTCCGCGGGGCACCCCGACTTTTCGACTACGCCTTCGTGTTCGAGTTGCATCGGCACATGTTCGGCGACGTGTGGACCTGGGCCGGGTCCCAGCGCCGCCGGGAGACGAACATCGGGGTGGCGCCGCATCAGATCCCCGCGGCCCTGCGGCAGGCCCTTGATGATGCCCGCTATTGGCACGACCACGACGTGCATACAGTCGACCACCGAGCCGCACGGATCCACCAACGCCTCGTCGTCGTCCACCCGTTCCCGAACGGCAACGGGCGATGCACCAGGCTGATCGCGGACCTGTACCTGCAGTCGGTCGGCTCGCCGCCGTTCTCGTGGGCGACCGGCCGTCTCGACGGCGGTGCGGAAGCACAGCGGGATGTCCGCCGAGCCTACATCGCCGCACTCGAGGCCGCCCCAGCCGATGATTGCGATGCCTTGGTGACCTTCGCCCGATCGTGAGGCCTTACGCGCCGGCGTCGATCTCCGCGGTGAGCGCGACGGCAGGATGTTCCACCTGCAAAGGGTTTCCGGGCATCACTCCGGCCCCGCGAAACCAACACCGCAGGTCCACTTGCTGCCGTACTCGTGGCGATGCGAGTCAAGCGCCGGCTGTCAATGGCCATGTGAAACGGACCCACCGTAAGGGGCGGAATGATCAGCTAACGCAGGACCACCTTGACCCCCCAGCCAGCCAGTACGGTGCCGGTGTTCAACGCCGCAGCCGCCCTGGAGGAAAGGTTGATCAAGATGGTCGAGATCGAGCGTATCCGGTACGCCCACTTCCGGGAAGGGTCGAGCATCCGCGAGCTCGCCCGAGCCTTCCACCACAGCCGGACGACGATCCGCCGGGCCCTCGAGGATCCCGGCCCCTGGACGTACCGACGGACGAGGCGACGGCCGGCCCCGGTCATGGACGCGGTTGCCCGGATCATCGAGGCCTGGCTGGCGGCGGACGAGACGGTCCACCACAAGCAGCGCCATACCGCCCGGCGGATCTGGCAGCGTCTGGTCGCCGAACAAGGCTTCGCTGGTGGCGAGCCGACCGTCCGGGCGTGGGTCCGAGATCACCGTCGGGCGAGCCTGCGCGGGGTGACGATCCCGCTCGCCCATGACCCGGGTGCCGAGGCCCAGGTCGACTTCGGCGAGGCGCGCGTCCGGATCCGCGGTGTCGAGATCGTGGTCGCCCTGTTCTGTGCCCGGTTGGCCCACTCGACCCGCAACGTCGTGGTGGCCTACCCGGCCGAGAACCGATCGGCCTGGTTCGACGGCCATGTCCGGGCGTTCGAGACCTGGGGCGGGGCACCGGCCGAGATCTGGTACGACAACCCGTCGGG
>JANOTJ010000344.1:0-4022 GCA_031416295.1 Chloroflexota bacterium | reverse complement strand
CCCCCGCACCTGAGGCCCCCGATCGCGAGATCCACGACCATGCGACGACTCCACGTTTTCGTGCCGCACCTCTCCCTGGGCCTGGCACGGGCCCGACGCTCCGAGCCCTTCCCGAAGGGTCCCCTCGTGCTGGGCGGGAAGCCGTGGGATCCGGGGCCGGTCATGGACGCGAGCCCGGACGCGCGGGCCCTGGGCGTCCGGCGCGGCATGCCCCTCGGGAGCGCCCACCGGCTCGTCCCTGAAGCGACCTTCATCGAGCCCGATCCGGACGCCGATCGAGCGCTGGTCGAGACGGCGTTCGAGGCACTCGCGGCGTTCAGCCCGAGCCTGGCCGGGAATGCCGACCCCGCGGAGGCGGCGTTCGGGCTGTTCGAGGTCGGCATCGATGGCCTGGGGCCGCTATGGGGTCCCGAACCCGTGCTCATCGAGCGGGTCAGTTCCGCGTTGCGTGGCGCGCTCCCCGGGGAGGACGGCACGACCGGCCTCGCGCCCAGGATCGGAGTGGCCGGCACGCGGTTCGGCGCGACGATCGCCGCCGTCACGGCTCGCCCCGACGAGCCGATCCTCGTCCCGCCCGACGGAGATGCCGCGTTCCTTGCCGATCGCCCGTCCGGCCTCCTGACCACCGACGCCGACATCCGGGCCCGGTTGCAGCGGTTCGGCCTGCGCCGCATCGGCGCGGTGGCCGAGCTCCCGCGGTCCGCCCTCATCGCCCGCTTCGGCGAGGAGGGGGCACGGCTGCACACCCGCGCCCGCGGCGAGGAGACCGAGCCGTTCCGGGCGCGCCGCGCGCACGAGCGCCTGGCCCTCGCCCTGCCCATCGAGCCGCCGGTCGAGGACCTCGAGCCGCTGCGCTTCCTGGTGCACCGGCTCGTGGCGGCGCTGACCGCCCAGCTCACCGGCCGGGGGCTCGCTGCGGACCGGGCGATCCTGACCCTGGAGCTCGATCTGGCCTTCGCGCCGCGCGGGACGCCCGAGCGTCTCGAGGTGGAGCAACGCTTCCCGGAGCCCACCGCGGACCCCGACGCCATCGAGCGGCTCCTCTTCGCCCGCCTGGAACGGGAGCCGCCGCCAGCCGCGGTCGCGCGCCTCGGGCTGGAGCTGCGCGGCACGGTCCCGGCCGCCGGCCAGCAACTGCCGTTGTTCGTGCCCCAGGCCGCGCGCACGGCACGCCTGGGCTGGCAGCTCGCCAGGCTCGCCCTGACCTACGGGGAAGACCGCGTCCGCCGGGTGGTCGTCACGGACCCGGAGGCGCCCCTCCCCGAGGACCGCTGGGCGTGGCAGGCCGTCGGCCTCGGCGACGACCCGGGGCCCGTGGCATGACCCGGCTGCTGCGCGAGCATCCGCGCATCGATGTCGAGCTCGACGACGCCGGCCGCCTGACCGCCATCCGCTGGAACGGCCGACGCGAGGCCGTGGAGGTCTGCAATCGGTGGCGGGTGGAGGAGGCCTGGTGGCGCGATCCGATCGCGCGCGACTACGTCAAGGTGGTGGGGGAGCGCTGGCTGGCCCTCGTCTACCTCGATCGCATCGACGGGACCTGGCACCTGGAGCGCCTCTACGACTGATGCGCGCCGGACCAGTCTGCGCGCCATCGCCCATCGATACCGCACATTCGTTCGAAGGAACCCGCACGGCTACGCGCTGTTCGTCGCAGGGATCGAGACGATCCTCGCCGGCGTCAGCGTACGGGCGACCCCATCGTCAGGGTGACGACGAAGAGGACGAGGAACACGCCGATCACCAAGATCAGCGCTCCAAGGTCACGTGGCTGCGCAGATTGCACGTGTGCTTCCCCCAGGCGGATTCGTGGATCGGGTGCCCGTCCGGTCCGATGCCAGCATAGACGCGCGGCCACCTCCCTGTGATGCGCGGGCGCAACACCAGGTGGTGCACGAACGCACCAAACTCGTAGCTGCGAGCTTCGACCCTCGCGCGCCTACGCCTCGGGCGTGGGGATGCTGGTGACGACGAGGATCACGACCAGGCTGACGAGGACCAGCGCGAGGATGGCCGGGCCGATGAAGTCGATCAGGCGGGGACGCATCGTGGGTCGTTGGCTCCTTGGTCGTGTCGACGTCAGGGGTTCGGGCAGGCAGATCCGTACTTCACCGTCAGCAGCGTCAATCCGCCCATCGGCGTCACCACGGTCTGCATCCGGCAATCCCCGTCGCCGACCGAATCGAGGAAGACGCTGCCATCCTCGAAGGGCCCCGACAGGGCTTCCGTACTGTACGTCGCGTTCTCCATGGCCGCCTGCATCCACGTCGCGATCGCGGACGGGTCGCCTCCCGGGATCGCGAACGCTCCGCTGACCGGCTCAGGCGTCGCGTCGTCGGCGATCGTCGCTCCCGGGTAGACCGGGAAGCCGCCCGGCAGGGCATCCCAGATGCGGCCCCACGATGTCTCGGTCTGGGTCGTCTCGTTCGCCGCCGTGGGCGGGTCCGAGGGCGTGGGCTCGGTCGCTCCTGGGGATGCGGATGCGCTCGGGGCGACGCTCGGCGCGTCGGTCGAGGTGGTTGGCCCGCACGCCCCCAGGACGATGGCGACGGCCAAGGAGGCGAACAGGACGGCGGGGCGGCGAGGTCGCGTGTGCATGACCCGAGTCTAGCCGCGGTCGCGGATCGGACCGACTGCGGGACGGCGTCCGCGCGCCGCGAACGCGAACGGGAGCACGACCCTCGCCGAGATGCAGGCAGTAACGAACCACGCACACTTGCCCTACGCTGGAGGGAAGGGGCCCTGCAATGTGGCGGTGACGGTCGCGTTCTTCGCGGACACCGTGGCCCACAGCGTCGTTCCATCATCGAGCGTGAACACGACGTAGCCGTTATCGGGCATTGTCACAGCACATTTCCTGGGGAGAGGCGGGCAATACCCACCTTGGTGGAAGCCGATGGTCGTGATGGCAGCGCTGGTTGGGGGCAGGACTCGTTCGGCGGCGGCCACCGCGTTCTCGCACGTCAGGGTCAGTTCGACTGGAATGAACGACCCGTTTTCGTCCGTGGTCGTCCAGGCCGAGCCCTGAGAGTCGCATGACAGCGACGGGGATGGCACAGGCGTAGCTGAGGGGGCGAGCGAGGGCGAAGGGGTGGCGACCTGAGGTGACGGCTCCGACGTGGGCGTCGGCGGCACCGGTGTCGCGCACGCCGCCAGCCACACAAGAGCACCCGCCACGCCAAGCGATCGGATTGCCAGTCGCATAAGCACCACCCTCGTTGAACCAGCGGCTTCCGTCAAGGGAGACGACTGGCAGCCGACGAGTGCTTCGCGGGCCCGCGGCGTCGGCGTCGTGACTGCCGACGCCATCTGAGGCGGTCGGTTCGGCGACATCGAGCTGAGGCCAACTGCCCCGGAGATGTGGCAGGACCCCGTCACCCCCATGTGACGGGGTCCTGCGGCCGAGAATGCGTCGCTCACCAACGCCCCGGCAAGGTCAGCGCCGACCATCGCGGTCGACGCCGCCGAAAACTTCGTCCCGTAGCCCCCAGGCGCCGAGACTTGTGTGGTCTAGATCGACCCCGCCTGGGCCGCGAGCAGGGCCGGCAGGAGGACGAGGATCAGGAGCACGGCGACCGTCACCGCCAGAGCCGTCCGGAGCGCGGCCTTGATGGCCGGTCGGATCGGGCGATCCAGGTGAACGGGCGCGTGCATGCCACTGAGACGCCAGATGGTCTCGCGATGTTGCGTGCTCCAGGATAGAACGTTTGTTCTATGATGACCGGCCCCCTATGAGCCGGCAACCGACCGGAGCGAACCCGTGGCGAAGCCCTCCCGCACCGCGAGCATCCCGTACGCGGAACTCCACGCGCACACCAATTTCTCCTTCCTGGACGGCGCCTCGGCACCGGACGAGCTGGTCGCCCGGACCGTGGAACTGGGTCTGACCGGGCTTGCCGCCACGGACCATGACGGCCTGTATGGCTCGGTGCGCTTTACGTCCGCGGCCGAGGAAGCGGGCCTCCATCCGGTGATCGGCACGGAACTCGAGTTCGGGGATCCGGCCGTCGCCGATCCTGACG
>JANOTJ010000343.1:0-3999 GCA_031416295.1 Chloroflexota bacterium | reverse complement strand
TGGTGGAGATGAGGGGACTCGAACCCCTGACCCCTGCGATGCGAACGCAGTGCTCTGCCAGCTGAGCTACATCCCCACGGGCGACGGAGTCTAGCACGGGCTCCTTCGCGCCCCAGTCCGGGGACTTGGTCCGGTCCGGGGTCTCGGTCGGGGTTCCGGGGACCGGGTTCCGGCGTCCCGGAGGGCGCGACCTGCGTCCGGCCGTCGTGGTGGGCGACTAGGCTCCGACGATGCCCCTCGGCCTGTTGACCGGACTCGGTGCCGCCCTGTCGTGGGGCACCCTTGATATCTTCTCGGCCCTTGCCAGCCGGCGCATCGGCAGCCTCAAGGTGACGACAGGGATCCAGCTCGTGGGTGCCGTGCTCGTCGTGGCCCTGGCTCTCGCGACGGACACCCCGTTCCCGACCGACCCAGCGGTGCTTGTCGGCGGGACGTTGGTCGGCCTGGCCGGCGCGGGCGCCTACCTCTCGTATTTCACGGGGCTGCGGATCGGTCCGATCGCCGTCGTGAGCGGCATGGTCGCAGCGTACGGTGGACTCACGGTCGTGCTGGCCGTCCTGTTTCGTGGCGAGTCCCTGACCCTGCTCCAGGCGGCGGGCGCCACGGTCGCCACGGTCGGTGTGATCATGACCGGCGTCGCCTTTGACGGCAGCATCCGCGGGACGCGACTGGCCAGCCCGGGCGTCGGCTTTGCCATCGTCGCACTCGTGCTGTTCGCAACCATGTCGATCGGCAGCGACATCGTCATCGACATGGCCAGCTGGCTGGAGGTGCTGCTGGTGTCGCGCACCGCCAACGCCATCGTATCCACGATCATCCTCATCGTCGCGATGACCGCGGGTCGCCGCGTCGCGGAGCCGCTGCTCATCGGCGAACCGGGTGGGGATCTTCGAGTCGATCGGCGTGTGGTCGGGTTCGTCGCGCTGGCCGGCGTGCTGGATGTCGCCGGACTCATCGTCTTCACGTACGGGCTCGAGTTCGCCGAGACATGGCTGGTCGGGCTCGCGTCGTCGTTCGGGCCGGCGGTCACGATCGTGTTCGCGGTGGCGTTCCTGGGCGAGCGTCTCAAGCCGATCCAGTGGGCGGGCCTGGCGGGCGTGCTGGCCGGGATGATCGCGATCGGCCTGCCGTAACCGCGAATGCAGGACGCCAGGTGAGGTCGTCAGGCGGGCAGGCTGAACCAGACCCGCGTGAGCCCATCGCGTGATTCGGCCCCGACCCGACCGCCGGCCTGCTCCACGAGCTGCTTCACGATGGCCAGACCGATGCCCGCGCCCCCGCGTGCGCGATCGCGCGACTTTTCGACGCGATAAAAGCGCTCGAAGACGCGATCGAGGTCCTCGGTCGGGATGCCGTCTCCGGTATTGAGCACGGAGATGAGGACGTCGCCCGGTCGCCGTTCCGCCCGGACCGTGACCGTGCCGCCGGCCGGCGTGTAGCGGACCGCGTTCGAGAGGAGATTGGCCAGCACCTGGGCCAGTCGATCGGGGTCCCCGCGCGCCGGCAGGACGGTCGGGATCTCGGCCACCAACCGGAGGCCCGCGCGCTCGATGGCAGGCGTGGCGAGCTCGAGGGCCGCGCTGATGGTGCCGGCCACGTCCAGGTCCAGGAGCCGCGGCGGGCTCGTCCCGGCATCGCCCTCCGCCAGTGCATCGAGCGAATGCGACAGCCGGACCAGCCGCTCGGCCTCCTCGTGGAGCGACTCATAGGTCGCTCGATCGGCCGTGATGACGCCGTCGCGGAGCGCTTCCAGGTAGCCCTGAAGGTTGGTCAGGGGTGTCCGCAATTCGTGCGCGGCATTGGCGATGAAGTCGCGACGCATGGCCTCCTGGCGCTCGAGCGAAGCGGCCATCTGGTTGAACGAATCGGCGAGGCTGGCAAGCTCCTCGGGGCCGTTGCGTGGGACTCGGGCGGCGTAATCGCCATCGGCCACGCGACGTGCGGCGCGGCCGACCTCGGCCAGCGGGCGGGCGAGCATCCGGGCCAGGATGACCGCGAGGGCGATGCTGGCGATCACCGCGACGGCGGCTGCGGCGATGACCACGGTCGTGACCGAGCTGTCGTACATCTCGCGCGCGTGGTCCGCGGAATCGCCCGCCTCGACCATGAGTGCGGTGAAGATGTCGGCACCGACCACCGCGACGCCGATGGCGAGGATGGCCAGCCCGACGGCCGCGCTGGCGATGGCCGCAAGGGCGATCCGCCCGGCGATGCCGCGAGCGATCATCGACGCCCCGGTAGCTGGCTCACGTGCGGGCCGCCCGGCTCATGTTCGGGCCGCCCGGTAGCCGATGCCGCGGACCGTCTGCACGTAGCGAGGCGCCTCGGGATCGTCATCGAGCTTGTCGCGCAGGCGCCGGATGTGGACATCGATGGTGCGGTCCAGGACCTCGGCGGCTTCGTGGCCGTAGACGGCATCCAGGAGCTGGTCGCGCGAAAGGACCCGGCCGTCGGCGCCAAGGATCGAGGTCAGGAGGCGAAACTCGACGCGGGTCAGGTCGATGACCGTGCCGTCATCGCGGCGCACCTCGTGGCGCGAGGGATCAATGGTCAGGTCGGCGTGGCGGATGACCGGCTCCGACGGCGAGGAGGGCGCGGCGTCGGCCGATCCAGTGACGGGCGCAGCGCCCGACCGGCGCAGGATCGACTTGACCCGGAGCACGAGCTCGGCCGGAGAGAATGGCTTGGGCAGGTAGTCGTCGGCGCCGTCCTCGAGACCGGCGATGCGATCGATGGTCGAGCTCCGGGCCGAGAGCACGATGATCGGCGTGTGGGCCGCCTCCTCATCGCGGCGCACCGCCCGGATGACGGCCCGACCATCAAGTTCAGGGAGCATCAGGTCCAGCACGACGAGCGCGGGTTGGTGCGCCTCGATGGCCTCCAGCGCGGCGGGACCATCGGCGGCGGTCACGACCGTGAACCCGTCGCGCTCAAGGTAGGTGCGCACGAGCCGCACGATCTTCGCGTCATCGTCGACGACGAGGATCGGCGCGGTCGGGATGGTGGGCCCAGCGGGCAACGTCGGCATCGGCAGCATGGTAGGGGAGCGATGCTAGAGGGCGGTCATGTCGGTCTCGTGACGAGCGTCAGGGGCGGTGGCTTGCGGTGATCACGCGGAGCTGACCGGGCCTTGTCGTAATAGAACGTTTGTTCTAGTATCGGCGTCCGATGACGACCGCTCGTGGTGATGTGGACGCCGCTATCGCGGGCCTCCGGGCTCGATGGGGTGCGGCAGCTCCGCGGGTCGTCGGGGCGTTGGCCATCGCGCCGCTCCCTGGTGAACAGCCACGGCACGAACCCCGACCCGACCACGACCGCGTCATCCACACGGGCTTCGCGGCGCTCGATGCCATCCTCGGACCGGGCGGTCTCCCGACCTCGGCCAGCGTGGCGATCCGCGGCGACGGCTCGAGCGGCCGCACCACCCTGGCCCTCCGGGTCGTGGCGGAAGCCCAGGCCCAGGGCTCGGTCGTGGCCTGGCTCGATCTCTCGCGCAGTTTCGATCCGGTCGAGGCCGTCGCCCGCGGCATCCGCCTCGAATGGCTCGTGATCATCACGCCGGCCGGCCTGGACGAAGGCTTGTCGATCGCGGGCAGCCTCCTGGCGGGAAGGTCGGTCGACCTGCTCGTCCTGGACCTGCCCGGCGGACGCCTGGCGAAGACGGACAAGCCGAGCAGGATCGCCGATCGACTCCATCGACTGGCCGCGCTCGCCCGGCGCGCGGAGACCCTGCTCCTGATCCTGGATACGCCCGGACTCGCCGGCGGCCTCGCCACCGCGGTCGACCAGTCGACCGGCATTCGGCTCGAGCTGGTTCGTCGGTCGTGGATCCGCCTGGGTCGCGACATCGTTGGCCAGCGCACCGAGGCGCTCGTCGCGCACAACCGCCACGGGCCACCGGGACGGAAGGCCACCCTCCGGATCCTGTACGCCGAGGGCGGCGACCGGGATGCGTGCCTCGCCCGCGACGCGCTGCTTCTTGATGCACATGGCCCGCCC
>JANOTJ010000342.1:0-2157 GCA_031416295.1 Chloroflexota bacterium | reverse complement strand
GGCGAAGAGATTGCCGTCGACGACCTGGAACCAGTGGGTGGTCGCGTTTCCGTTGTCGACTCGAGTCTTGCCGTCCCAGGGCTTCGTGGCCGGCCGCCACTCGCTGCGCAGCTGGTCCGCGGCGAGCGTGAGAGCGTAGGGATAAGCGTTGACGGCTCAAGGTCGGATCGTCGGCGAGCCACCACAGGAGGGCGTTCGCGTCGAGCAGCAGGATCACTGTTCGAAGGTGGCCGCCCGGCGCGAGCGATGGCCACCTCTTCGCCGGCCTCGACCTGCTCGACCAGCCGGGACAGGTGGGTCTTCGCCTCGTGGATATTCACGGTCCGGTCCGTCATGCGCCGGACAGTACGCGGTTAGTCCGACTTGGTCAACGAAGTCACCAGCTGGACTCGGCCATGTCCGCCTCCGACGTGGCCTTGCGCGAGGCTCTGAAGCGGTACCCAACGACTTGGTGAGCGCGTCCTCCAACAGGGATAAGCCGTGGTGAAGTCGCCGCGACGATGATGGCGGCCCGCCGATCGTTCGGCGAGGTCTTGGTGCCAACTGTCCATCGGTTTGGGCCGTACCGTTTCTTCTTCTACGCCCATGAAAACCGGGCGACGCGCGAGCCGCCCCACATCCACGTCGTGTCGGGCAACGGCGAGGCATCCTTCTGGTTGTCACCTGTGGCCTATCGACAGTCCTGGGGATACACTCCCCGCGAGATCGAGCGGATTCGCCGGCTTGTCATCGCCCATCGAATGGAAATGCTGAGGCGCTGGAATGAGTTCTTCGGCCAGTAGCCCGTCATTGACCCGCCCAAGGGCGGTGGCCGTCGAAGTTGACGCGACGCGCCTCCGCGTCTCTCTCGAGGATGGACGCGAAGTGAGCGTCCCGCTGGAGTGGTTCGACTGGCTCGCCGGCGCTACAGAGGACCAGCGACGCGATCTGCGCCTGATCGAAGGCGGCGCGGGCATCTGGTGGGAGCAACTCGAGGATGCCATCTCGGTCCCCGGCCTGCTGGGGCATCCCGAGTACTCCTGACGGATGGGCCTCACCTCGACGACCCAGGAAACGCCTCGTTGAACGCCGTGTTGGCGAAGTCCACGAACCGGCCGTCACGCGCCGCCTTGGCTGGTCAACGGGCCTCGGTTTTATCGCGCTCCACGGAGCTGCTTCAAGAGACGTTTGATCGTCGTCTGGTTGTAGACCTCGCGACGGTCCGCCACGCGGACGACGAGCACGAGAAGCATGCTGTCCGACACTTGATAGAGGATGCGATATTCGCCCGCGGCCAACCGCCATATCCGTTCGCCGCTCGTCCCGGATAGTTAGCTTGGCGCCTGCTGGTCGGGGCTCCGTCGCCAACCCGTCGATGGCAGTCACAACGATGCTGCGACCGACCAACGGGAGCTTCTCGAGCTGGCGTGCTGCGCTCGGGAGGAACTCGATCTCGTATGGTGGTCGGTCGACCGCCGAATCGTCCGTCGCCGCCACCTATCTGGCCAGTTTGGCGCGCAGATCCGTCCAGGCAATCCGAACTGCCCCATTGGCATCCGCCAATGCTGCGCGGGCCGCGGTCAGATCCAGTTCATCCTCGATCGCCTCGAGGAGGAGGACGTCCGACATCGGGACGATGGCAACCAGGTCGCGACCGCGGCGCACGACCGTCACCCGTTCCTTGCCGTAGGCGACGCGATTCACGACTTCCGCGAAGTCCTGTCGAGCCTCGCTCACAGAGATACTGTTGGCCATCGAGTTCACCATCGTACGTTTTGTACATATGGTACGTGCGTGCCCCTCGACGTCAACCCCTTCCAGCGGGCTCCTGCCAACGCACTTGATGACGCAGATCCCGACGCTCGTCAGAGCGCTGCTCAGTCGGCGGGCGTCAGGGTCGACTGGGTGGTCACGCTCCCCTTCCCCGCCCGTGGACCCGGCCGGTCGACATCAAGTCGCGAGTGTATTGGACGACTCATCGTTCATTCAGTGCCCTTGGGATGCCCGACGCTGGCGAGGATCAGGATCACCGTGCGACGTTCGTCGTCGATCGCGTACCAGACGCGGCCGGCGCCCGTGATCTCGAGTTGCCATTGCTCCAGGATCCGCCCACCGACGGATCTCGTCCCGAGTTCGCCCTTCAATGGATGCTGACGGTCGTTGCGTGCTCGTGGCTCC
>JANOTJ010000341.1:0-1892 GCA_031416295.1 Chloroflexota bacterium | reverse complement strand
CGCGGCCCGGGCGGTGGCCCGCTGGGAGGACCAGGACTTCGTCTCGCAGGTCTCTCCGCCGTCCATCACCGACTACGGGGCGACGGACGAGGGCGGCCCCCTCGTCGGCATCGTGGACCTCGGCCTGAAGTCCAACATCGTCCGCGCGATGCGCCATCGCGGCGCGCGGGTCCGCGTCTTCCCGCACACCGCCGACCCGTCCGAGGTGCTGTCGTCCGACGTGGATGGGGTGATCCTCTCGCCTGGCCCCGGCGACCCGGCCCGGCTCGATCGACAGGTGACCCTGGCCCGGGCGATCATCGACGACGGGCGGCCGTTGCTGGGCATCTGCCTCGGACACCAGATCGTGGGCCGGGCGGCCGGCGCCGACACGAGCCGTCTGCGCTTCGGCCACCATGGGGCGAACCACCCGGTCCAGGACGTGGACCTCGGGCTCGTCCAGGTGACGGCGCAGAACCACGAGGTCCAGGTCGTCGGCGACTCGCTGCCCACCAGCAGTGGGTTCCGGGTGAGCCAGATCAACCTCAACGACCGATCGGTCGAGGGCCTGCGCCACGCCGAGAAGCCCATCGAGACGGTGCAGTATCACCCCGAGGGCGCGCCGGGGCCGCTCGACGCCCTCGCCGTCTTCGATCGCTTCGTGGCCGCCGTCAACGGGCAGGCCGGGTGAGCGAGCCCGGCCGAAAGCCCGCGTCAGTCCTGATCCTCGGCAGCGGCCCGGTCGTCATCGGTCAGGCCGCCGAGTTCGACTACGCCGGCACCCAGGCCTGCCGCGCCCTGCGTGCGGAAGGGGTCAGGACGATCCTCGTCAACAGCAACCCGGCCACGATCATGACCGACCCCGACGTCGCCGACGCGATCTATCTCGAGCCGCTCACGGTGGAGGCGGTGGAGGCGGTCATCGCCAGGGAGAAGCCCGAAGGCTTGCTCGCGGGCCTGGGCGGCCAGACGGCGCTCAACCTCGCCACGGCCCTGGCCCAGGCGGGCGTCTTCGAGCGTCACGACATCAAGCTCCTGGGCACGCCCCTGGAGGCGATCCACATGGCCGAGGACCGCGAGGCATTCCGCGACCTGCTCGACCGGCTCGGCCAGCCGTACGCTCCGTCGTGGATCGTCGAGGACGATGCGGCCATCGAGGACGCCCTGCGCGAGATCGGCCTGCCCGCGATCGTCCGTCCGGCCTACACGCTGGGCGGTACTGGCGGCGGCATCGTCGAGACCGAGCCGGCCTACCGCGAGCGGGTGCGTGCCGGCCTGCGCGCGAGCCCGATCGGCCAGGTCATGGTCGAGAAGTGCCTGGTCGGCTGGCAGGAGATCGAGTACGAGGTCATGCGCGATGCCGACGACACGTGCATCGCCGTGTGCTCCATGGAGAACGTGGACCCGCTCGGCGTCCATACCGGCGACTCGATCGTGGTGGCGCCCGTGCAGACCCTGCCGGACCCAGTCCATCAGCGCCTGCGCAGCGCGGCCCTGGCGATCATCCGGGCGCTCGGCGTCGAGGGCGGCTGCAACGTCCAGTTCGCCCTGTCGCCGGACTCCACGAAGTACGCGGTCATCGAAGTCAACCCGCGGGTCTCGCGCTCGAGCGCGCTGGCCAGCAAGGCCACGGGCTACCCGATCGCGAGGGTCGCGGCCCAGATCGCGGTCGGTCGGCGCCTGGCCGAGATCCCGAACGTGGTCACCGGCACGACCGTGGCCGCCTTCGAGCCCGCCCTCGACTACGTCGTGGTCAAGCTGCCGCGCTTCCCGTTCGACAAGTTCCCGACCGCGGACCGCACGCTCGGCTCGCAGATGAAGGCCACGGGCGAGGTCATGGCCATCGATCGGACCTTCGGATCGGCGCTCAACAAGGCCCTGCGCGGCCTGGAGCAGGCGGGCGTCGGGCCGCT
>JANOTJ010000340.1:0-1713 GCA_031416295.1 Chloroflexota bacterium | reverse complement strand
CCGGTACGAGAGCTACCTGCGCGCTCGTTCGCTCGCGCCGATCACGGTCGAGAGCTACATGCGGTACGGCCGGCTCTTCCTCGAGTGGCGGATCGGCGACTACACGCCGCGCGGGATCCGACCACCGATGGGACGGCGGGTCGCCGCCGGTATGCCGCTGGGCCGAAGCCCCGGTGACTGGCACCATTCGGATGCCAGCCCACGACCCAGGTGCGCCCGCCTGATCGACCGGCGCGCAGTAGTGGCCTCGGCTGTTCCGGGAGGTCCGCAAGGCCCGCAGGTCCGGCGGCCGGCCACCAGAAGGGTCCGCAGACGGCGATGACCCGACGGGCGTCGAGCATGTCAGTCACGGCTCGCAAGAGCGAACCGACGTGGGGGTCTTGCGCCTCCCTGAGGGCGCCGCCCGGGTTGCCTGGCGGACGCTCAGGCGCGGCGGGGAAGAGGTTGACCCAGGCGAAACGGGCGTACCAGGGCGTGTCGAGGTCGCGCTCAAGCGCTTCGGCGACGCGCCGGACGGCCCGCCAGAACGGCGACGTGCGCACCTTGTGCGTCTCGATCCAGTCAAGCGGTTCGGGCTTGTCGACGCGCTCGCGGAACAGTGCGATCCCTTCGTCTCGGCCCGCCTGCGTCTGGAAGTGCGACGCCGGGAAGTCGTCGTCCCAGCCGTAGACGGCCTGGCCGACGATCACGAGGCCCCGGTATGCGCTGCCGACGTGGGGCCAGTGCGTCACGACCGGGCGGTCGCCGATCTCGTCAGCCCGGCTGCCGATCGACGCGAGCAGCCGGTCGTACGCCGCGATCACCGCTGTGTCGTCCACGGATAGAAGTCTGGCACGCGGGGTGGTCGAGTGTCGGGCCGCGCGTTCTAGACCTTTGGCAGCCCTCGGAACCGCCTCCAGCGGCATCCCGCTGGTCGCTTTCTCGTTCGTAACCATTGCTGATTCTTGGGCAAGATCAACGTCCGACTGCGATGGTTACGTGCGAGTCCTGCTCGAGTCGTAGGACCTTCCGATCAGCACGCCCTGGAAGTTATACCGCGGGATTTCACATGGGTCGATCGCACCGACCGCAATCGGTGGAAATCGAATCCGCCGGTCGATGAAATGATCCCCCACAGCTCGGCGCTGACGCCACGGCAGCTATCGCATCCCGGGCTTGCGGCCAATCGGTGGTCAGAGCCGATCGGTTCTGCGCCATGTGACGCGGGTGTGCGAGGCTCACGGTGATCGTGAGCAGCGCGTCGATCAGAAGGCGATGAGAGGGAGATGGCGAACAGCGGGCAGGACCGAACACCACGCTCCGCCTCGAAGGCTGGAGCCGGTCGCGCCAAGCGTCGAGGTCCTTTGGGCCGACGACGATCGTGGAAGCAGTATCGTGCGCCCTCCGGCGCGACCCCCGTCCGCGACGAGATCATGGCCCTCGCTCCCCCTGAGCGCGCGAAGGTCCTCGCCGCGATGAACGACGTCGCAGAGCACGGCCTGAAGGTGGCGCGCCACCTTCGCAACGACATCTACGAGGTTCGCGCCGACGGGAAGGACGTCATCTACCGGGTCCTGTTCGCGACAGAGGGCCGCAACAGCCAGATCCTGCTCGCGCTCGAATTCTTCGTGAAGAAGTCGCAGAAGACGCCTTCCGCGGTCATCGACACGGCCGAGACGCGCCTCGGGCTCCATCGTGCCGAGGGTCGACGCAGGATCCGGCCTGGGACTTGAC
>JANOTJ010000339.1:0-1969 GCA_031416295.1 Chloroflexota bacterium | reverse complement strand
GCTCTGGTGAGACCTTGGTACGTCTCAGTGCCGCTTGCGTCCGGGGCGATGAAATCGGGCGCGCCGGCAACGGTGGTGATCCTGTCGTATGTCCATTCGATGACATCGCTGTCGCGAGTGAGTTTCCGAGGGAGCCTCGAGGCTCGATCGACCACCAACTCCGTGATACCAGAACCTTCGTCGCCGCCGAACTGATCAAGGGTTCGACCACCCTGTTGCACGGTGGCCTCGAGTGTCAGCCCGCTATCACGCGCCAGCGCATACCCATCGGAGAACGAGCCCGTCGCCCATCGCACGCAATCAGCGATCGATATCCCCTCGCGCACGACAAGGCCCTGGGCGGCGTAGTTGGCGGCTTGATACGTTCCGCGGACACATCGCGTATCGGTGGCCAGCGTACCGTCCCGGTACTCGCGCAGGACGGTATCCGACCCTCGCGCGTAGAACTCGAAGGTCAGCTGCTCCTGACTCAGTTGCTCCTGGCCATGCGTTCGTACACCTGCGGCGAATCGCCAACTATCGGCCGATGCGGCGCTCACTCCGGCAACGAGCGCCATCGAGCCGGCCACGGCCAATAGCAGACGAGCCACCCGCCGATGCACCCGCGAGATCCCCTGGATTCTGGGTGTCCGCATCGCATTCCCCTAGTTTCGGGCGAGAACATAGTATCCGTCACTGGGAGTCGCGCGGCAATCGCACTGGCAGATCCCAGCGCTTTTCGCGGTGAAGGCGTAAACCGCGAACCAACCCGCAGCCTGGATGCGCAGAGCCGCCAGGTTCCGGGACGAGTTGAACGAGTCAGCGACATCACCACAGATCGTCGGGACGACCGAGACCGAGTCGTGGTGCATCGGCGAGGCCGTGATCCGATACGGGCCGTCCCTCTCTATACTTCGCGGCGGTGAACGCCGAATTCAACTGGTGGCTGCTCATCGTCGGGCTGGTCGTGGGTGCGGGGCTCGTCTGGTTCGTCGTCCTCGATTCGCGTAGGCGCGAGGTGGACATCGACGACGTCGAACGCCCGCGCGAGGCTTCCTGGCTGTCCGCGGTCCTGGCCGACGAGGGCTACGACGTGCCGGCGGAGGCCGCCGATCGACTCCTGGTATTGCATCGACGCTATCTCGGGGCGCCGCCGCCCGACGACCCGCCCGACGACACGGCGGACGACACCGTCAACGACACGGAACGGGCGCTCGATTCAGAGCTCGCCGACGAGGACCGGGTCGGTGTCGAGCGAGGTGCCCCCGACCTCCGCCAATGACACGCCGAAGGTCGCTCCGGCCCGGAGTGTCGCCACGGCGGGCGTCTCGCCGACCCAGAAGGCGAGGTCGCCTGCGAAGAACATCCGACCGACCGACTGACGGACGCCATTCACCAGCACCCAGCACCGGTACTCGCGGCCGTCCGGCGGCTCCGTGAGTCCGGTCGCGACCACCACGAGTCGGGTGGTCTCGGGTGAGAACAACAGCGATCCGGACGTCGCCGATCCATCTGCGGCCGTCAGCGAGACGCGCTCGGCGTCCTGGGCGCCCGTGATCTCCAGGGTCGCGGCGGTGACCCGCTGGAGGCCGGCGATGGCCCGCTGCTGGTTCGCTACCTCGGCGTCGATCCGCCCGCCCACGATGAACGAGGTTGCCCCCACGGACACGACGACCGCCGCAGCGATCGCGGCCATCCATGGCAGAGCGGTCGGACGGGATGCGCGGACCGGGGCGACAGCTGCGACCGATACGGCTCCCGCTGGCTCCTTGGTGGCATGGCGAGATACGCCCCGATCTCGAACGAACGCGAGCGTCCGCTCCCGCAGGTCAGCTGGGGCCGTGGTCCTGACCACGTCCCGAAGCAGGGGCACGGCCCGGTGGAGGCGCCCGAGCTCGTCCGTGCACGGCTCGCAGCCGGCGAGGTGGCCCGCGATCGCCGCCGCCTGGGGCGTGTCGCCAGCCATCAGCCGGTCGAGCCCACCGGGCTC
>JANOTJ010000338.1:0-5072 GCA_031416295.1 Chloroflexota bacterium | reverse complement strand
CCGCTCGCTGGCCAGCGACAGGATCATCCCGTCCACCCGGCGGGCCTGGAAGAAGCGGATGTGCGCAGCGTCCAGCTCGGCGTCGTTCTCAGAGTTCATCAGGAGCATGGAGTAGCCGGCCTGGCGCAGGACGGACTCGGCGCCCGAGGTGATCGTCGCGATCAACGGGTTGGAGATGTCGCCGACGACGTAGCCGACCGACAGGGTCGCCCCGCGGCGCAGGCTCTGGGCCAGGAAGTCCGGCTCGTACTCGAGTTGCCGGACGGCATCGAGGACGCGGTCGCGCATGTCGGCGCTGACGTCCGGATGGCCGGACAGGACCCGCGAGACCGACGAGATCGCGACGTCCGCGAGGTCGGCGACCTCGCGCATGCTGGCCCGCTTGCGCCGCACGTCGGACCGTCTCCGCTCGCTCATCCGGACCCTCCCTTGACCGCCCTGGCGAGTTGTTCCAGTAACGGTTCCAAGGACGGTAGCACACGCGGCCGACGGCCCGGTTGACGAGTCACCCGGCTGGATGCCACGATGGTATCGAAACTGGAAACGGTACCGCCCTCGGCCGTGGACGATCGTCGCAGGCCGGTCGGGCGGCCGACGGAATCCCGGAGGCGACACGCACCCATGACCGACACCGCCAGCCCTGCGCCCGACCGTTTCGAGTGGTACCGGTCGATGGTCCGGATCCGACTCTTCGAGGAAAAGGTCCAGGAGCTGTTCATGACCGGACAGATCCAGGGCACCACCCACCTGTGCCAGGGCCAGGAGGCCGTATCCGTCGGCGCCATCGCGGCCATGCGCCCGGGTGACGTCCAGACCAACACGTATCGCGGCCACGGTGAGGCGCTGGCCCTCGGGATGGGGTCGGAGACGGCCTTCGCGGAGTTGATGGGCCGTTCCGCCGGCGGGTCCGGCGGCGTCGGCGGCTCCATGCACCTGATCGACTTCAGCAAGGGCAACATCGGTGCGAACGCGATCATCGGGGCCGGCCTGCCGATCGCGGTAGGGGCCGCGGTCGCGTTCCAGATGCAGGGCAAGCCCAATGTCGCGCTGTCGTTCTTCGGTGATGGAGCGACGAATATCGGGACCTTCCACGAGGCGCTCAACATGGCCGCCGTCTGGAAGGCACCGGTCGTGTTCATCATCGCCAACAACCTGTACGGCGAGTACAGCCCGCTGCGCACCACGACGCCGCTCGACGATCTCGCACGGCGCGCCGATCCGTTCGGCATGCCCGGCATCATCGTGGACGGCCAGGACATCGAGGCCGTCTACGCGGCGACCAGCGAAGCGGTCGAACGGGCACGTGGCGGCGGCGGGCCGACTCTGCTCGAGATGAAGACCTACCGCTTCCGTGGCCACTCCCGGAGCGACCCTGCCAAGTACCGGCCGGACGGGGAACTCGAGCGCTGGAAGGCGCGCGACCCGATCGAGCTGCTGGCCGCCGTCCTCGTCGCGGACGGGGTCATCGGACCCAACGACGCGGCCGAGATCCGCAACGAGACCCAGGCCGAGATCGACGCCGCCGCCGAGCGCGCGGCAACCTCGCCCTATCCGACCCTCGAGGAGACGATCCCCTATGTCTACGCTGACTGAGGCCGCCTCCGGGAAGACCGCGGGCGCGGTCACCGAGCTGACCTATCGCGAGGCCATCAACGCGGCGCTCGACGATGCCATGGCCGGCGACGAGTCGGTCCTGCTCATGGGCGAGGACGTCGGCGCCGAAGGCGGCGTGTTCAAGACCAACCTCGGCCTCATCGAGAAATATGGGCCCGCGCGCGTGCGGACCACGCCGATCTGCGAGAACGGCTTCGTCGGCGTGGCCATCGGGATGAGCCTTGTCGGGCTGCGTCCGGTCGTCGAGATCATGTTCGCCGACTTCCTGCCGAGCGCCGGCGATGCCATCGTCAACCAGCTGCCCAAGTACCGCTACATGTCCGGTGGGCAGACCGCCGTGCCGGTGACCCTGCGCTCGATCAGCGGCGCCACTGGTCGCTTCGGGACCCAGCACAGCGCGACCGGCGAGAGCTGGTTCATGCACCTGCCCGGGCTGCGCGTGGTGACCGCGTCGTCGCCGGGCAGCGCCTACAGCCTTCTGCGGGCGGCCATCGCCGACAACAACCCGACCCTGTTCTACGAGCACAAGGGCCTGTACGGACGCAAGGGCCCGGTGACCCGCGGGGAGATCGCGCCCATCGGTGGCGCAGCCGTGCTCCGCGAGGGCAGCGACGTGACCATCGTCGCGACCCTGCTCATGGTCGAGCGAGCGCTCGCCGCAGCCGACGCGCTGGCTGCGGACGGCATCAGCGCCGAGGTCATCGACCTGCGCTGGCTGCGCCCGCTGGACCTGCCCACGGTCCGGGCGTCGGTGGACAAGACCCGGCGCATCGTCATCGCCGAGGAACAGGTCCACGCCGCCGGCTGGGGCGCCACCGTCGTCAGCGAGATGACCATCGGCGGGGTCGCCTGGGCGTCCGCGCCACGGCGGGTGAGCCTGCCCGACGACCTGCCCATCCCGTACACCCCGCCGCTCGAGGATCTCGTTGTGCCGTCCGCCGACGGCATCGCCGCGGCCGCTCGGGCGAGCGTCGGGCGCTGAGCGATGGCTGACCCAGCGGAGGCCGGGACGGATCTGCCCGGAGCGTCCAGGCTGGGCCGCGGATCCCTGCTCGTCGACCGCATCGAGACCATCGCCCTGCGTGCGCCGCTCGGGCGCCGCTTCGCCGGCAGCGCCTACAGCATGGACAACCGCTGCACCATCGTGACCCGGCTGCACACGTCGGACGGGCTCGTGTCCGAGGTCTACACCGGCGACACGGACGTGGAGCAGTCGATCATCGTGGGCATCATCCACGACGAGATCGCGCCCCGACTGCTGGGCCAGACGGCCAGCGATCCGGAGGGGGCGTGGCGGGCCATGGAGCCCTCGACCAACGACATCCTGCGCGACCGGGGCCTCGCCCTCCAGGCGATCGCGTGTCTGGACGAGGCCATCTGGGATGTCTTCGGGCGGGCCCTGGACCAGCCCCTCCACAGGGTCTGGGGCAGCACCACGGAGCGCGTCCCGATCAGCATCATCGGCGGCTACTACCACCTCTCCCACGACGAGGTCGAGACGATGATCCACTCGTACGTCGAGGCCGGGTTCGCGGGCATGAAGTTCAAGGTCGGCGGCCAGACCCCGGCCGAGGACGCCCGCCGGGTGCGCGTCGCGCGCGAAGCCGCAGGCAAGGACTTCGCGCTGATGGTCGACGCCAACCAGGGCTACAGCAGGGCGCAGGCGGTGGAGTTCGCGCGCTACGTCTGGGACCTCGACATCCGCTGGTTCGAGGAGCCCGTGCGCTGGACGAACGACGCGCGCTGGATGCGCGACGTGCGCTACCAGACCGGTATCCCCGTGTGCGCGGGGCAGAGCGAGACGACCCTCGCCGGCATCCGCGACCTGATGGTCGGCGGTGCCATCGACGTCTCCAATTTCGATGCATCGTGGGCCGGCGGTCCGACGATCTGGCGCAAGGCGGCCGGGCTCGCCGCGGCCTTCGGCGTGCAGCTCGGCCACCACGAGGAGCCGCAGATCGCCTCGCACCTGCTCGCGAGCGTGCCCGACCATACCTTCGTCGAGTGCTTCGACGAGGAGCGCGACCCGTTCTTCTGGCGTCTGTCCGACATGTCCAGCCGCATCGCCGATGGCTGCTACGCGCTCCCGGACCGTCCGGGCTTCGGCATCGAGCTCGATTGGGACTACGTCCGCGCGCACACCGTCGCGACGCGGGTCACGGACCGCTCGACGGTCAGCTGAGGGAGACGACAAGGCATGCCCGCAGTCACAGGCTTTTTCCACGGCGGGATCACGGTCCGCGACATGGACCGCTCGCTGGTCTTCTATCGCGACGGCCTCGGGCTCGAGCAGGAGTTCGATCGCATCCTCGACGGGCCCTATCTGCCCGTCGTCCTGGGCCTTGCGTTCACCCACATCCGCGCCGTCTACCTGCGCATCCCGGGCGGCGGTTTCGTGGAGCTGCTCGAGTACGTGGGCATCGAGCGAATGTCCGCCGCGTCGCGGCCGTGCGACTACGGCGCCGGGCATCTGTGCCTGTACGTGGACGATGTGGCGGCCATGCATGCACGCCTGGTGGAGTTCGGCTTCGCGGCTCGATCCACGGACGTCGTGGACATCAGCGCGGGCCCGAACACGGGAGCCCGGAGCTGCTACATGACCGATCCCGACGGCTATGCCGTGGAGTTGTTCCAGAAGCGTCCGGGCGCCTGACCGCCCGACAAGGAGAACCGATGCGCGGATCGATCACGACCCTGGCCGCCGGACTCGGCCACCCCGAGGGACCGGACATCCTGCCCGACGGCCGGATCGTCATGGTCGAGACGTACACGAGCAAGCTCGTGGCCTGGTCGGCGGAGCGTGGCCTGCACGACTACGCGGACTGTGGCGGCGGCCCGAACGCCTGCATGCTGGGCAGTGACGGCGCGGTGTACATCACCCAGAACGGCGGCACGGTCGGAGCCTGGAGAGCGCGGGTCATGGGCCGCCCGTCCATCCAGAAGGCCTGGCCGGACGGTCGAGTCGAGGAGGTCGCGTCGGAGGTCGCGGGGATCCCGCTACAGGCGCCCAACGACCTGACCTTCGGCCCGGACGGGCGGCTGTACTTCACGGATCCTGCGGATTACCTGCCCAACGACCGGAAGCCGGGCCGGGTCTTCGCCCTGAACGCGGACGGCACCGGTGAACTGCTCGAGGAACTGCCGGAGGCATATCCGAACGGGATCACCGCCGAGCCCGACGGCTCCATCGTGTGGGTGGAATCGTACGACCGTGGGGTCTATCGCCGACGCCCGGGCGAGGCGTCGCAGCTCATCACTCGCCTTGACGAGGGCCACATCCCCGACGGCCTCAAGATCGCCGCCAACGGCGACCTGTGGGTCACCGCGTTCATGGCCGGCGGGGTGGACATCCTGGCCCCCGATGGCACGCACAAGGACTTCCTGGAGACCGGCGGCGTGCCGCTCAACTGCGTCTTCCACGAGGGCTCGCTGATCATCACCGACTTCGGGGACATCAC
>JANOTJ010000337.1:0-3059 GCA_031416295.1 Chloroflexota bacterium | reverse complement strand
CCGAGGATGCGCCGCGAGCCATCGACGAAGGGATAGACGTCGAAGGCGGCGCGTGCCCCGAGCGGGGTCATCCCGACCAGCACGGCCGTGCCACCCAGCGGCAGTGACGCGATGGCGAGTTCGGCAGTGTCCACCCGGCCGATGGCCTCGAACACGAAATCCGGACCGCCATCGGTGAGGTCGCGCAGGGCACCGGACGTGGCGGCGGCATCGTCTTCGGCGAGGATCGTGTGCGTGGCTCCGACGTCGACCGCCACGGCAAGCTTTGCTGCCACCCGATCGATGGCCACGATGCGCGACGCCCTGGCGATGACCGCGCCCATGACGCACGACAGTCCGACGCCGCCCAGGCCGATGACCGCGACGGAAGCACCCGCGGGCACGGCCGCAGTCTTCAGGACGGCCCCGACACCGGTGGTCACGCAGCAGCCGATGAGCGCGGCCACGGCCGGGTCGGTGGCGTCCGGGACGGGGATCGCGGCCGCGGCCGGCACCACGGCATGCGAGGCCATGGTGGCGATGGCGCAGTAGGCCCGGACCGGAGAACCGGCACGGCTGAACGGCGCCGTCCCGTCCAGGAGCAGGTGACGGTACGAGGGGGAGTCGGGGCAGGCCCACGGTTGGCCGCGTCGGCACGACCGACACACGCCGCACGGGATGAGCCAGGACAGGGCGACCAGTTGCCCGACCTGTGGCGACTCGACGCCCGGCCCGACGGCCTCCACGATGCCCGCGCCCTCGTGGCCCAGGACGATGGGCGTCGGCCGATCCCACTCGCCGTCGCGGACGTGGAGGTCGGAGTGGCACACCCCCGAGGCGAGCATCCGGACCCGGACCTCGCCGGCTCGCGGCGCGATGAGGTGGAGCTCCTGGACCACGACCGCCGAGCCGACGGTTTCAAGGACCGCGGCCCGGACCGTGGTCATGCCTCGCCCTCGCGCCGACGCTCGCCGACGTGCTCGGGCAGGTACGGGACGTACGCCGGCCACCACATCGCAGCATCGACGGCGCCCTCGACGGCGACGGCGACGGCATCGCCGCCGGCGGCAGCGCCGGCGCCGGCCTCGCGCGCGACCGCGTGGGCGATCCGCCGGGACACCTCGCGCAGGCCACTCACCGGCGGATAGATGGCACCTGTCGCGAGCCGCTCGTCGGTCACCGAGTCGGCGAGGACCCGGGCGGCGAGGAGGAACATCCGATCGGTGACCCGGGGCGCCGCCGCGACGATCGCCCCGAGGCCCACGCCCGGGAAGATGAACGCGTTGTTGGCCTGGCCGATCTCGTGCCGGACACCGTCGATGGTCACCGCGTCGAAGGGCGAGCCTGTGGCGACCAGGGCACGCCCCGAGGTCCAGGCAAGGACATCGGCCGGGGTGGCCTCGGCGACCGAGGTCGGGTTGCTCAACGGCAGCACGATCGGTCGATCGGCCGGACCGACGCGCTCGTCCATCGCCTCGATGACGTCTCGGCTGAACGTGCCGGCCACGCCGGTCGTGCCCACGAGGATCGTCGGGCGCCGCAGCACGATGGTCTCGAGGAGGGACGGGCTGTCGCCGCTCACCGCGGGCACGGCAAGATCCCGTTTCGTGGCGTCCAGATCGTCCCGTCCCGCATGCACCAGGCCGCGCGTATCGACCATCGCGATCGCCTCGGCCACCACGGCTGGCGCCACGCCGGCGTCGAGCATCGCGACCCGCAGCAGCCGGCCGATCCCGACTCCGGCCGCGCCCGCACCGACGAGCACGATGCGGGCCTCGGCGAGCGACCGGCCCGTGGCCCGAAGGCCGGCCAGCACGCCTGCCAGGACGACTGCGGCCGTGCCCTGGATGTCGTCGTTGAACGACGGCAGGCGATCCCGATAGCGGTCCAGCAATCGCAGGGCGTTGCCCTGCTTGAAGTCCTCGAACTGGATCAGGCAGCCCGGCCAGACCTCCTCGACGCCCGTGACGAAGGCCTCCACGAGAGCGTCGTACTCGACGCCGCGCAGACGCGGCGAGCGGTAGCCGAGGTACAGCGGGTCGGCCAGCAACGCGGGATTGTCGGTCCCGACGTCGAGCGAGACCGGCAGGGTCAGGGAGGGATGGATGCCACACGCCGCCGTGTACAGCGCGAGCTTGCCGATCGGGATGGCCATGCCGCCCGCACCCTGGTCGCCCAGGCCCAGGATGCGTTCGTTGTCGGTCACCACGATGAGCCGGACGTCCTCGAACGGACCCTGGCGCAGGATCTCGGGGATTCGGTCACGGTCGGCCGGGGTGATCCACGTCCCGCGGGTGCGCCGGATGATATGGCTGAACTCCTGGCACGCTCGCCCGACCGTGGGCGTGTACACGATCGGCAGGAACTCCTCGAGATGCTCGGCGAGCAGTCGGTAGAACAGGGTGGCGTTGCGGTCCTGGAGCGCGGCCAGTCCGATGTACTGCTCCAGGGCGTCGTGCTTGACGCGCAGGTGCTCGAGCTCGAGGGCGACCTGCTCCTCGATGGTCAGGACGCGGTCAGGGAGCAGGCCGCGCAGGCGGAACGCCTCGCGCTCGTCGAGCGGGAAGGCGAGCTCCTTGGTCAGCAGTCGATTGCCCAGCAGAGCCGGGCCGGCGAGACCGATCCGAGCCGGGCGTCCGGCCGCGATCGCGTCGAATGGGGAAGGCAGGGGCTTCACCGTCCCAGTATCGTTGGCGCATGGACCCCCTGCCGCCCGGTTTCCGCTGGCCCGACGGCGTTCGCGCCGCCGCCATGTTCACGTTCGACGTCGATGCCGAGGCGGCGATGCTCGGGGATCATCCCGAGACTGCCGGGTACCTGGACGTCATGGCTCATCAACGGTATGGGCCGAAGGTCGCCGTGCCGCGGCTCCTGCGGATGCTCGATCGACTCGGGTTGCGGACCACGTTCTTCATCCCGGGCTGGGTCGCCGAGACGTGGCCCGAGGTGGCCCGCTCCGTGCGTGACGCCGGGCACGAGATCGGCCACCACGGGTACCTGCACGAGAGCGTGCGCGGCGCGGACGAGGCGACCGAGGAGGGGTATCTCCTGCGCGGTCTCGAGGCGCTGGATTCGGTGCT
>JANOTJ010000336.1:0-1795 GCA_031416295.1 Chloroflexota bacterium | reverse complement strand
GAGCCGCGTATGCGACAGGAAGACCGAGCCGTCGCGATTGACCGCGTCCAGGATCGCCGCGTTGCGTTCGTCGAGGGTCGCCTCGTCGTGCGTGCCGTCGCCGATCCAGCGGCAGCACACCGTGGAGAACGGCACGGGCGCCAGCCGCTCCCAGGCGGGATCGGCATCCACCCATGCCCCGACTTCCTGGGCCATCGCGATGTGCCGTTCGATCCGCGCCCGGAGCCCGGTCAGGCCGAACCAGCGCAGCAGGATCCAGAGCTTGAGCGCCCGGAACCGCCGGCCGAGCTGGGGCGTGTACTCGTTGTAGTCGTGGACCGGTGCACTCCGATCGAGCGTGCGCAGGTATTCCGGTACGAGGCTGAACGCGTCGCGCAGGACCGGCATCCGGCGGGTCAGGAGCAATGACGCGTCGAGCGGCGTGAACAGCCATTTGTGCGGGTTCACGACGATCGAGTCGGCGCGCTCCCAGCCCTCGAACGGTCCGCGCCGCTCCGGGATCAGCGCCACGACGCCGGCGTACGCGGAGTCCACGTGCAGCCACAGCCCTTCGCGCTCGGCGATGACGGCGATGGCTGCCACCGGATCGATGGCGGTGGACGACGTGGTCCCGACGGTCGCCACGATGGCGATCGGCCGGTGGCCGGCCGCCCGGTCCGCGGCGACGGCCGCCTCCAGCGCCGCCGGCCGCATCGCGAAGTCGTCGTCGGTCGGGACACGGACGAGGGACGCCCGGCCGAGGCCCAGGGTCATGCACGCCTTCTCGATGGAGCTGTGCGCCTCCGTCGAGGCGTACACCCGGAGCGCGGGCACGTCCGGGCGCCCGCCGAGCCCCAGCGTCGCGGCATCGATGCCGGCGGCCTGCCGAGCGGCGGCGAGGGCGATGAGCGACGACGTCGAGGCCGTGTCGGTGAGCAGCCCGTTCCAGCCACCGGGCAGACCGAGGGCCTGGCGCAGCCAGTCGACCACGACCTCCTCGAGCTCCGTGCCGATCGGCGAGGTCCGCCAGAGCATCGGGTTCTGGCCGAGGGCCGCCGTCAGCATCTCGCCGAGGATGCCCGGGCCCGAGGCGGTCGTCCCGAAATAGGCCAGGAACCCTGGGTGCTGCCAGTGCGTGGCGTTGGGCTCGATCAGCGCGCGATAGTCGGCCAGGATCGCGTCCATCGGCTCGCCGGTCTCGGGCGCAGCCGCCGGGAACTGCGGCCGGAGGCTGCCGGGCTCGATCGTCGGAAAGACCGCGTAGCGCTCCACGCCTTCCAGGTAGTCGGCCATGACGTCCACGACGGCATGCGCGGCCGCCCGGAATGCCTCGGGGTCCATGTCGGTCCGCCCGGGCTTGACCATGTGCGCGGACTGGACCGGGCCGTCGTGCGTCAGATCGAGTCCTCGATGGATCTCAGCGGGTTGTCCGCAGTTCGTCAAGCAGCGGCCCGAGGTCCGGCAGGATGAGCGCAATGAACAGCACCAGGGCGAGCACGGCGATAGCCAGGCCCAGGACCGCGAGCACCACGCAGCCAAGGGCCACCCTGCCGTCGCCGCTCGATGCCTGGCGGATGACGATCGAGCCCGCGAAGCGATCGTGGAGCCCCTGGCGGCGCAGGTTCGTGAGCACGGTGATGAACAAGATCACCTGCAGGCCCAACTGGAACAGTCCGGCGAGGCTCGACAGCACCTCGACTACGCCCGCGAGGGAGAGCCAGACACCCATCGCGAGCCAGCGCCTGGTGGCCTGCGTGACCGACAAGGTCGCGCCGAAGTGTTGATCGGTGACTTGCATGCGCAGCAGCCGCATGCC
>JANOTJ010000335.1:0-5474 GCA_031416295.1 Chloroflexota bacterium | reverse complement strand
GAACCCGATCTTCTGGGTGGCGTGGTGCCGGCGCTGACCATCCCGGTCGAGGTGCAGGCCGCCGACACGTTCGAGGCGTCGGGCGAACGGGTGGAGGAGACCGCCGCCACGGGCACTGTTCGCTTTTATAACCTCGATCCGACGTCGTCCAACACGATCGCCAAGGGCGCCATCGTGAGCACGAACGCGGGAACGCGGTTCCGGACGGATCGGTCCATCACCATCGCCGCAGCAAAGCTCGTTGGCCTCACGATCGTCCGTTCGTCGGCGAGCGTCGCCGTCACGGCCGTGGATCCGGGCACGGAGGGCAACGTCCAGCCCAACGCGATCACGACCGAGCCCAAGGGTGAAGAGCCGCTCTTCCTCGATGTCACCAATCCCGATGAGACATCCGGCGGCAAACGCGATACGTTCCCGCGCGTGACCCAGGCCGATGTGGATGCCGCGCTCGAGACCTTGACGACGACGCTGACCACGGACTTCCAGGCGCGCGTGGCTGCGTCGGACCTCGCGCCCGTGGACGTCACCGCCTTCCCGGAGACAGCCACGATGGGTGATCCCGTCTGGTCCGTGGATCCGGAGACCTTCGTCGGGACGGAGGTCGAGAGGTTCGACCTCGGTGGGACGGTAGGCGGCACCGTGCTAGCCGTCGATACGGCGCCTCTCGAGTCGATCGCGGCGGCGCGCCTGGCGGCCAACGTTGGCGCGGGGTTCCAGCTCGTCTCTGGCTCCAGCGAGATCAAGGTGGACCCGGCCGTGGTGGACGGCGCCGCGATCACCTTCCCGGTCCGGGCAACCGCGCGCGAGGTCGCGGTCCTGGACCCGGACAGCATCGCGGCCGAGATCCGCGGGTTGCCGCTGGCTGACGCCCAGGCCATCCTCGACACCTACGGCGAGTCGCGACTCAGCATCTGGCCGGAGTGGGTGACCACCATTCCGACGATGGACGGCCGCCTGATCCTGACCGTGGATGGACCGACGCCATGACCGAACGGCGCCCCGGGCGCATCCTCGGCCTGGATCTCGGGGAACGGCGCATCGGCGTTGCCGTTGCCGAGCCGGACGGGTATGGGGCACGTCCACTGGTCACGATCCGTCGGGCCGCGACCATCGACGCCGATGCGGCCGCCCTCGCGCGGCTCGTCACGGAGCAGGGCGCGACGGAGCTCGTGGTCGGGCTGCCGCTCGACGCATCGGGCGTGGACGGTACCCAGGCCGGGATCACCAGGGACTGGGTCACGGCCGTCGCCGCGGGCCTCGAACTCGAAGGCCTGGACGTGGACTGGACGTTCCAGGACGAGCGCCTGACCAGCCACCTCGCCGAACAGCGCCTTGGCCCGATGCGCCGCGGCCGATCCGGCGGGCCGCCCAGCAAGACCCAGCGCGATGCGTATCGGGCACGCGTCGATCGTGAGGCGGCTGCCATCATCCTCGACGACGCCCTGGCCGGCCGACGTGCCGCCGCCAGCGCCATGGAGACGAGCGCATGACCATCCGATCCGGTGGCCGCCCCCGCGATCCACGGGACCGTCGCGATCCGAGCGATCGACGCTCCCCGCAGGCGCGGCCGTACGTGCCCGATGCCTACGCCACGGACTATGACCCCATCGATTACGAGCCCTCGCGGCGCGACATGGGTCGGCCCGGCGGCAGCCGGCGCGGAGGCGGCGGCGGGAGTGGCTTCGCGGGACTGCTCAAGTTCCTGGTCTTCGCCCTGCTCCTCGCGGCGGTCGTCCTCGGCCTCGCCCTGACCATCCTGCGGCCCATCGTGAACTCGGCCATCCTGGGCTGGGCCTCAGACAATCCGGGCGCCTGGGACATCCCGTACGTGGCCGAGCTCGTGCGCACGGACCTCGGCGACGCGTTGACCGAGCCCGCATCCAGTGACCCGACGCAGGTCGACTTCGCGGTCCACGAAGGCGACACGGCATCGTCCATCGCGACCCGCCTGGAAGCAGGCGGGCTCATCGCCGACGACCGGGCGTTCATCTTCATCGCCAACGAGCGAGCGTTGACCCAGGCCCTCCAGCAGGGCACCTTCATCCTGCGTGCCAGCATGACCCCCGACGAAGTCGTGACGGCCCTGCTCGCTCCCGAGAAGATTCCCTTTGTGGACATCGCCTTGCGCACGGGCCTGCGCCTGGAGCAGGTGACGGCCAAGCTCCAGACGCTCGGCCTCGGGATGGACGTCCGCGAGTTCTACGAGCTTGCCAGTGAGCCGCCGGCCTCGCTCATCACGGACTACCCGTGGCTCGCCAGGATCCGTGAAGACGCGCCGGCGAAGGCCTCACTGGAGGGCTTCCTGTGGCCGGCCACCTACCGCGTCCTGCCCGATACGACCCCCGACGAGCTCGTCCGACTGATGCTCGACAACTTCATCAAGAACGTCGGCGAGGCACGGCTCACCGTCGCGGCCGAGCGCGGCCTGACCTTCTACCAGGTCATGGCCCTGGCCTCGATCGTGGAGCGCGAGGCGGTCCTGGACGACGAGCGGCCGATCATCGCCGGCGTCTACCAGAACCGCATCGACAAGATCGCCGGCGTCCGCCCGGGCCTGCTCAATGCCGATCCCACCGTCATCTGGGCTGCCGACACGGTGGCCCTCCACGCCCTGGACTTCGAGCAATGGCAGCGGTACGCCTTCTGGACCGTACCCGAGGCGCCGCTCGCGGACCTCGTGCTACCGGACGCGCTCGTCGGCTACAACACGTATACCCATGTAGGCCTTCCGCCCGGACCGATCTGCACGCCCCAGCTGAAGTCCATCGACGCGGCCCTTGCGCCCGTCACCAAGGACAAGTACATCTACTTCCTGGCCATCCCGGAGGGCAAGGGCAAGCACGTCTTCGCCAAGAACCTGGACGAGCACAACGCGAACCGCGCCGAGTACGGCTACAACTGATGGCCGGCCGCGGGCTGGCGACCATGCGCCGCCCGGACTGGCCGATACCGGCCGACTTCGCGCCGAGGCCGACCGCCGCGCAGCTGGCCGACTGGGAGGCCGCCGATCGAGCCGCCCGGCCGGCCCGCCTCGCCCGACTGCGCGCGCGCTTCGACGGCGCCGGTATCGATGCCTACTTCGGCGTCCGTGGCGAGCACATGCGTTACCTGACCGGCTTCACCCTGGCCGACGGCGAGGAGAAGGTTGCGGGTACGTCCGGGCAGTTCCTCGTCGGAGCTGCGGAGATCGTCGTGCTGGCCGACTCGCGCTACACGATCCAGGCGTCGCGGGAGGCGCCCGAGGCCCGCCTGGAGGCCGTGTACGGGGACCTGCCTGATCGCTGGGCCGCCCTGTGCGCGTCCGTGGGGGCGCGGCGGGTCGGCGTGGAGGCGGGCTTTGTGTCCCACGCGATGTGGACGCGGTTGGCGACCGGCGCACCCGACGTCGAGCTCGTGCCCGTCGAGGGTTGGCTGGAGGCGGACCGAGCGGTCAAGGAACCGGCCGAACTGGAGCGCATCGCCGCGGCCTGCGCCGTGGCCGACCGGGCCCTCGCGGCGCTGCTGCCGGAGGTCGTGCCGGGCGTGACGGAGGCGGACCTCGCGCTGCGCCTGGAGTGGTTGATGCGGACCGGCGGGGCGGAGGCGCTCGCGTTCGACGTCGCCTGCCTGTCCGGACCTGAGGCGGCACTGCCCCACGGTGCACCCGGCGACCGGCCGGTGCTCGATGGCGCGGTCCTGCTGTTCGACTTCGGGGCGCAGGTGGCCGGGTATCGATCGGACATGACCCGGACGTTGTTTGTCGGCGAGCCCTCGGCTCGCGATCTCGACATCTACGAGCTGGTGGCGCGCGCCCAGTCCGCGGTGATCGCGATGCTGGACGCGGCAGTGGCCAGCGGCGGGCCGGCCGTGCTCCCCAGCGGGCGCGCGGTGGATGCCGTCGCCCGCGCGATCATCACGGACGCTGGCCACGGCGAGCACTTCGGCCACGGGACCGGGCACGGCATCGGCCTGGCCACGCACGAAGCGCCGTCGCTGGGCACGGCCGCGTCCGAGGCGCCCCTGCCGTCGCCCACGGTCTTCTCCGTCGAACCCGGCGTCTACCTCGCCGGCGAGACCGGCGTGCGCATCGAGGACCTCATCCACCTCGACGCCGCCGCGGGCCGCGTCGAACGCCTGACGCAGTTCCCGCGGAACGTTCTCGTCGTCGGGGATCGGATGGACGCGCGCTAGGTGGTTGGTGTGAAATGGGTCGGCTGGGGCGGCCGTAGCGGGGCCATGGCAACGGCTCAATCCATTGATGCCACGAGGCAGGCCGCGTCTGACGGAACCGAGACGAGCAAGGCCATTGCCGTCAAGGCCATTGCCAACCGCCTACAGGCTGTGGACATCTTCGCTGCAACCGAGGAACCGTCCGAGTACGCGGGTCCCAGGGCAATGTTTATGGCTGATGACGTTGGCGTCCAACTCAGTACGAAAGCCAAGAACGTCAGTCTGGAAGGTCAGGAAGCGGCCTTCGACCGATGGAAGGCACTCATGATTGAGTACGACATGCCGCTCGTGGTTGAGGATTAACAATCGAGTAAGCCCACTTATCCGCGGTGGAACTTCCCGGCCGCGCCCCCACAACATTCATAGTCCGCCAGATGTCGTCCCACAGAACGTTAGGCGGGCTATCCGTGCTCCTGGAGCCCGCGCGCACCCGGAAACACGGCACGGTCACGCATGGTCACGCACGATCAACTGTGGGAGCAGTCGCTGCGAGCACGCACGAAGGGCTCCTAGCGCGCCTAGTGATGCTGGCTGGCGTCATCTGGCGGACTCGATGGGCGCGGGCTCTCGCGGTGGACGGTAACCCGCCCCGAAGTGCCTCGTTGGCGAGGTCCGGTTCCGCCAGAACATGGCTGGCTCGTGGACCCGATGATCGTCTGAAGCATGCCTCAAACCCCGGAAAGTTCGGGCTAGGGATATCTGGGCCTCGACACGTCAGGGGCGGCTGCTATAAGAGTCCCGTGCGCACATCATGGTGGCTCCTGGCGACAACCCTTCTGCTCGGCGGGTGTGCCTTGGAGTTCCGTGATGGCCGGCCGGTCGAGGGTTACTGGGTAGGCGATCACTCGTGGACGGCAGAAGAATGTCAACCGCAGGGTTTCTGCGATCGAATCGTTCAGGTCGCGACGCAACAGCTGCTGGCTCGCATGCCCGCCGCCGAGGTCCGCGAGGTCCGGTTTCACGACCTGCCACATGAGGGTTCCGACGGCATGACCGTCGCCGTGACCCATCAGACCTACCAGGTCGTATTCGCCATGAGGGACGGATCGGAGCGCGTCGAGCACTTCGGCTGCGACATGCACGGCGGCCTGATGGGCGGCCTCGGATCACCAGCCTACGCCGAATTCTGTCCGCCGCCAGCAAGCGGCAGCTGAACGATACTTGGCGCCCCCGGACGGAGCCCAAGGCACGCCTTGCGCGCGCTGCGCGGACGCGGTCGGATACTACGCCGGCTAAAGCCAGAGTGCGGATCGCTATGCTCCGCT
>JANOTJ010000334.1:0-1672 GCA_031416295.1 Chloroflexota bacterium | reverse complement strand
CGATCGTCGCCGACCCTTGCAACGTTCCTGTCGTTCCTGTGGCCTGGCCTGGGCCAGTGGTATGCAGGAGCCGGTCGCCGAGCGGCCCTGTACGCCCTTCCGGTCCTGGCCGTCGCCGTGGCCGTCGCCATCCAGGCGTCGGATGGAGCCGCGAACCTCGTCCTGAGCCTCCTGTCGCCCAGCACGGCCCTGACCGTCGTCGGCCTTATCGCGGTCCTGTTCGCCTGGCGCCTGTTGTCGATGGCCGATGCCCTGACCTCGACCGGCGTACGCGGTTCGTGGCGGCGCCCGGTTCCCGTGGCCGTGTTCCTCGTGCTGGCCCTGCTCATCACCGGGACGCATGCCTGGGCGGGATCGCTGGCCCTGTCGTTCTACCGGGCTGGCTCGCAGATCTTCGTGGACGACCCTGGCCCGGACGCCACCGGGGGGCCGAGTCAAGCGCCGGCGAGCGGCGGCGCGCCGACGCCGGCCCCGAGTGCCACGCCGATGCCGGCCGACGCGCGGATCAATATCCTGCTCGTCGGTGTGGACAGCTCGGAGGCACGGACCCACGCCCTGACGGACACGCTCATCGTGGTCAGCGTGGACCCGCTGGCCGGCGCCGTGGCGATGGTCAGCTTCCCGCGTGACATCGCGCGCTTCGAGCTGCCGGATGGGCGCATCTTCCGGGGCAAGATCAACTCGCTGATGTCATGGGCGGAGTCGCGCCCGGACGAATTCCCCGACGGGCCGCTCTCGACGGTCAGCCAGGCGCTCGGTCATCTGCTCGGCGTGCCGATCGACTTCTATGCTTCGATCGACCTCGCGGGCTTCGCCCGGATGATCGATCGGGTCGGCGGCGTGACCATCGACAACCAGCGGGCCATCGACGATCCCGGATATGGCGGCTGGTCGGACGGTCGGGTGGGCTTCCAGTTATCGGTCGGGACGCACACCCTCGACGGCGAGACCGCCCTGGCGTTCGTTCGGACCCGCAAGGGCGCCGGCGACAACGATTTCAACCGGGCACGCCGACAACAGCAGTTGCTCGTCGCGCTCCAGCGCGAGCTGATCGACCCGTCGATGCTGCCCGAGTTGCCGGGCTTGCTGGAGGACCTCCAGGAAACGGTCGTGTCCAACTTCCCACCGGACCGCCTCGGGGAGATGCTGAGTATCGCGCAGGCCGTCGACGACCAGGGTATCGAGCGGGTCGTCCTGGGCCCCCCGTACGCGATCCGCCCGACCGACGGCCTGGACGGCGGGACCTACACCCTGCGCCTCGACATGGCCCGGCTGGCTGCGCTCTCGATCGAGCTCTTCGGCGCCGACAGTCGGTACGCTGCGCTCGAGTAGCTGTCGTTCCCGGGGTGGGTGAGACGCCCGTCAGACGGTCATCAGGTCCACGAGCCAGCGATGGAGACTTGCCCGACTGACCCCGAGGGCGAGGGCCGGCGAGGGCGAGGGCCGCCGGGATGCCCTCCTCGGGGGCGCTACGGACGCACCGGAGCCGCCGGCGCAGGCTGGCCAGGTCAGCACGTGGCCCTGGCCCAGGCTGGCCAGGTCAGCACGTGGCCCTGGCCCAGGGTGGTCGGCCGCCCCGAGTGGCCAGGAGGAGGAAGCCCCGGGCCCTCCTGATCGGTGTGACGAAGGCGACGACGATGTGGTTCGGCGCGGTTCTTGCCCGGGGATCTCG
>JANOTJ010000333.1:0-3098 GCA_031416295.1 Chloroflexota bacterium | reverse complement strand
CACGCGGTGCCGCCGGCGGAGGCGTCCGCCGGCGGCTGGTCGACCGCTGTCGTCCGCGTGGACGCCGCCATCGGCGACGCCGACCTGCGGGCGCGGATCAGCGGCATCGAGACGACGGCGTCGGACAGGGTCTCCCTCGCCGAGGCGAAGGTGGTCGTCGGTGGTGGCCGGGGCCTCGGCAGCGCGGGGGCCTTCGCCATGCTCGACGAGTTGGCCACGCTGCTGGGCGGCGCCGTGGGCGTATCCCGCGTTGCGACGAGCCTGGGTTGGCGGCCGCATGCCGAGCAGATCGGCCAGACGGGGACCCGCATCGCCCCGGACATCTACATCGCCTGCGGCATCAGCGGGGCCATCCAGCACGTCGTCGGCTGCAAGGCCGCGAAGCGCATCCTCGTCATCAACACCGATCCCGATGCTCCGATCTTCGGCCGCGCCACCTACGCCGTGATCGGCGACGTGCACCAGGTCGTGCCGGCGATCATGGCCGAGATCCGGCGGACGCGCTGACCGGATCGCGGCGCCTCGTGGCGGGCCTGGTGCTGCTGGCGCTCGCCGCGTGCGCACTCGACCCGCGTGGATCGATCGTGATCGAGGGGATCGTGCTCGACGTCGACCGGCGACCGGTACCGGGCGCGACCGTCGCCATCCTGGTCGACGACACTCCTCTCGAGTTCCTGGACCTGACGGTCACGACCGGCCCCGACGGCCGGTTCTCGATCGCGCTGGCGCCGACCCCTGATCTTCGCGCCGTGGCCGCCGAGCGGGGCGGCGACGTCGACTTTGGCCTCTCCGCGATCATGCCCGATGGGTCGTTGGGCGGCTCGTGGCTGTTCTCCCGGACGCCCACGGAAACGGGCTGGGCCGGTGAGACACCCCGGGTCATCCTCAGTCGCGAAGGCTCGGAGGAAGAACCGTGAGCGCGTAGGCTGGCCATGGTGCTGATCCAGCGCCGCATTCGGGCCGCGCACCGATACGGAGTTTCACGACTGCGGCCAGAGGCTCCGGCGCTCACCGATTCCCACATCGCGTCGCACGCCAACCCGCTCGGGCCGAGGCCGGGCGAGCGCCGACTCGGCGCGTGGGAGAAGGTCTTGTCCGAGTGCGCTCGCCTCCGCTGTGGGCTGTTGGAGGACGAGGTCCGGACCGCCGATGCAAGGCCCGAGGTCCTCGTTGCCCCGCTGCGGCGAGCGCTGTTGGCTCAGGCGGCCAGGGGAGATGCGGTCGGGGCGGCAACGCTACTCGGCGGGCTCTTGCCGCTGCTGGGCTCGTCCGGGCTGGGCTCGCCGGCTGTCCGCCGACGCGCCGCGATCGACCTCCATGCCGAGTTGTCGGCGGCGCTCGATCCGCTTCCGCGCTGTCCGAACACGGACCCCTGTCCGTCGTGTCGAGCGGGCGCAGCCCATCCGCTTGATGTCTGGCGTCTCGCCCTTGCCCCGCTGCCCTCGGCGGCCCCGTGGAGACCTTGGCCCGTGGGTCCTGGAGACCACCGGACGCGAGGCCGGCCGTGGGCCGTATCTCGAGATGGCCCGGAAGGGACACGGCAAGTTGGGCGATGCCACGCTGCGCCTGGTCCACCAACACTGGCGCGACGCCGGTCAGCCGACGCGGGCCGATCAACTCGCGCAACCGGCTTGGGAAGCCGGCTGCCGGGACGCGGCGATCGCCGAGGGACTGGCTGTAGCCCTCGCCGCGGGCGGCAGAGAGGCAGACCTCCAAGCCGGACTTGCGGTCTGCGAAGAGGCGCTCACGGCGAGGAACGGCAACACCGACGAGGCGTGGGCCAGCCTTGCGATCTGCAAGGCCTCGATCGACGCCCGACTCGAGCGGCGGCGCGTCCGCTATGCGACCGAAATGGACGAGAACGGTCGCCTCAAGATGATTCGGCCGCGCCTACCGGCCAAGCCTCACCGAACGCGAAAGCCGAGGTTCCTGCGCGCGGCCAACGGGCGTTTCGATCCAGCCGCGTAGCGGGAAGATCCTCACGGGGCGAGGACCTTCATTCCTCCGCAGCCAAGCCAGGGACCGCCGACATCCTGGCCGCCGATCTCGACGCGGTCGCCCTCCTGCGCGATGACGTTCCCGGTGCCGTCGAGCACGGCGAGCCGACCCCCGTCATCGCGAGTCGAGTAGTCCTGCGGCCAGATCACTTGTCGCAGCACTCCCTCGCTGTCTCGCAAGCCGGCCCCTGACTGCGGGTGCCGCACGAGGATGCCCTCGGTCCGCGCCATCGGGCAGGCGACGGGAGTCTGCGGTTTCCACGTTCGGAGTGCGATCACGCCGGGCGGGGTGCCGGCAGACGACGGAGACGGGGACGCATTCGCGGCGCACGCCGCAACCAACGTTACTGCCCCGAGCACGAGCGACAGACGAGTGAGCATCTTCCCCTCCTCGATGGTCCGGACGCTCATTCTGACGCTGATCCGCGCGTTGCGGTTCCCGCTGCCCGTGTCGTTCACAGGGCCTCAGTTCCAGTCCTCCCAGCAGAACCACCAGTCGTCATTGATCCGCGTGTACACGGACTCGCGTGGAGGCCCCTGCGTCGTTGGTAAAGTCTCCGTTCGGGTAGTCGAGGAACTTGCACCAGTCTTGGTCACGGAAGCCACGAAGGCGACGTTCCTCAAAGACCGGGAATGCATGCTCGAGGCGCTGGACATCCCGTGACATCTGATCTGCGTCGGGCTGTGCCGCGTTGGTACAGCCGCCGGCGGCTACGACAACCGCTGCCAACATCTGCGCTCGGGATCCCTCTCACGTGGCACAGAGACCCAAAGCGGGCGTTCTGAATCGCCACCGTGATGATTCATGCGGCGCGTCCCCGTCCGCTCCCACGCGCTTCGCTCGTTCGATAATCAACAGGCCAGGTCAATCTGCTGCCGAACTCAGCCTCGGCTGACCCGATCAGTCAGGGCGTGGTCAACCACTCCCAGGCTGAGCCGACCCACGGCATCGTGGTGGCCGTATCCGTAGCAAAGACGTGGCGGCGCCCGTCGGGACCCACCCCCGTCACGGCGACGACGTACGTGGTTCGCTGTTTCGTGACGGGGAGCGTCAGGTCGCCCGCGAACCATTCCGTATCGCCTGACCAGACCATCGGTGTG
>JANOTJ010000332.1:0-3638 GCA_031416295.1 Chloroflexota bacterium | reverse complement strand
CCCGAGCCCGATCAACACGTCGCCGATGCTGAACACGTTGGCCGACGGCAGCCAGGGCGGCAGCGCGAAGATGTCGGTGAGCGGGGCCAGGACGGGGTCGGTCAGGACGGCCGAGTTGGAGAACCCGTCCTGCGGGTCCAGGCCGGCGGCCGCCAGCGCGCCCAGGGTCGTCGGCATGACCCCGCCATTGGCCACGATCGCGGCGAGATTGGAGGCGGCCCCGAGGGCCACCAGCGCGATACCCCGCAGGCGCAGGTTGCGCAGGACCGCGATGAGCACGACCGCGGTGGACGCCACGTAGATCGTCGCCCCGAGCCCGTCGCCGGCGACCGCGTCCATGGCCCCGGAGAAGAGCACGACCTGGACGAGCAGGCCGGCCATGGCCAGCCAACCCCACCGGAAGCGCACCTCGCCCAGGCGATCCAGCCGGCCACCCATCAGGTAGCCGGCGAGGATGCCGATCGGGAGCGCATACAGGATGAACACGAGTGGGCGGCAGTGTGGCACGCCACCCGACGCATCCGGGTCAGGAGCCGGCCGACTTCGTCCGCGTACCCTATGGGCGGTCGGAACCGCGGGACTGCGCTTCGTCGTCTTGCTGATGGTGCTCACAACCCGGCTGGACCTTCCGGTCCGGGGCGGGCATCGCCAAGGAGCACCACATGCGCGCCCAGCGCCAACGCCCGATCCGACTCCTGCCCGTCTTCGCCGTCGGCCTCGCGGCCGTCCTCGCGGTCGTCCTCGCTGGTTGCCAGCGTGGCGATGACAACGCCAGCGGCGGCCTCGTGGGGACCACCTGGACGGTCACCACCATCGACGGGCTGCCGACCCTGCCCGATAGCCCACCGACCATGGCTTTCGCGCCCGACGGCGTGTCCGGCTCGACCGGCTGCAACATATACGGCGGGCCGTTCCGGACCGACGGGAACCGGTTCACGGTCGAGCCGCTGATGATGACCGAGATGGCCTGCGACGACCCACGGAGTGCCCAGGAGGCGACCTTCGCCAAGGCCCTCGCCGCGGCGACCTCGTGGCGGCTCACGGAGCAGGGCTGGCTGGAGCTCGGCGGTGCCGCGGTCATCGTGGCCGTGCCGGCGAACCAGGCTCTCGCACCCCAGCCGGGTGGCCCGGACGACCCGACAGCCTCCCAGGGCGACCTCTCGTCCGGCGCGCTGTCGGGCACCACCTGGATCCTCGTGGAGATCGGCGGCACGGCCGATCTGGCACGCATCGTCCCGACCCTCGATCTCGGCCCGGACGGGTCCGCGAGCGGGTCCGGGGGCTGCAACACGTTCAGTGCCACCTTCGCCATCGATGGCGACGCGCTCACCTTCGGCGCCATCGGATCCACGAAGATGGGCTGTGGCCGGCCGGCGGGTGCCGTCGAGAACGCCTATCTCTCGGTGCTCCAGGCCACGACGGGCTGGTCCATGGATGCCGACGGGCGCCTGATCCTGGAGGGCGCTGCCGGCCGACTGGCGTTCACCCCTGGCTGAGGGCTCGGGCGTTCGTGGGATGATGTCGACATGGTCGACCGACCCGCCGTCCGGATCGAGATACTGACCGTCGCCGACTGGCCGGCAGTCCGCCGGATCCATGCCGAGGGCATCGCCACCGGAGACGCCACGCTCGAGCGTGAGCCGCCGGACTGGGACCACTTCGACCGGTCGCACCGTCACGACTGCCGCCTGGTGGCGAGGAGCGTCGCCGACGGCGGGGTCGTCGGCTGGACGGCCCTCACCGCCTATTCGTCGCGGCGCGTCTATGTCGGGGTCGCCTGGGAGAGCGTCTACGTGTCAGCCGCCGTGCGCGGCCTGGGGGTCGGTCGGGCGCTGCTCGACGCGATCATCGCCGAGTCGGAGGCCGTCGGCCTGTGGTCGCTGATGGCCGGGATCCTCGCCGACAACGCCCCGAGCCGGGCGCTGCATGCCCGGGCGGGATTCCGCGAGATCGGCGTCCAGCGCTCGCTCGGCCAGGATGTGACCGGTCGCTGGCGCGACGTCGTGCTGCTCGAGCGCCGGAGCGTCGTTGCGGGTCGCTGAGCGTCGCCGCGCGCGGTCGCGCGACGGAGCGCGCGGCTGACAGACCGGGCGCGCACGCGGGCGGGCGAGGCGCCATCATCTGGCAATGACCGACCTTCGAACCCGGATCCGCGCTGGCGAGACGCTCATCGGCGTCTTCGCGGACCTCGCCTCGCCACTGGCCGCCGAGCTGTGCGGCATCGCCGGCTTCGACTGGATCGTGCTTGACCTTGAGCACGGTGAATCGACCGAGGCGGACCTGTTGGCCCTGCTCTACGCCACCGAGACGACGTCGATGACGGCGCTGGTCCGGGCCCAGAGCGCCGAGCGCCTGCGCATCGGCCGGACCCTGGACCTTGGGGCGGCGGGCGTCATGCTCCCGCAGCTCCAGTCGATCGAGGAAGTCCGGGCAGCCGTCGCGTACCTCCGCTATCCGCCCGTCGGGCAGCGCGGCATCGCCCTGCGGACCCGGGGCGCGGACATGGGCGCCATCGGGCACGCCGACGTGGCCCGGGTCGTCAACGAGCGCATCGTCGGGATCGTCCAGATCGAATCGCGCGGCGCGCTCGCGGCCGCCGACGAGATCGCCGCGCTGGACGAGGTGGACGTCCTGTTCGTCGGTCCGGCCGACCTGTCCCATGCCCTGGGCATCCCTGGGCAGTTCACGGATCCCGTCTACCTCGACGCGCTGCGGGCCGTGGTGGCGGCCACGGAGCGCCATGGCAAGGCGGCCGGCATCCTCATCTATGACGCCGCGGCGCTGCCAGGCCTGCTCAAGATCGGGTTCCGGTTCATCGGTCTGGGCTCGGCGGGGTCGTTCATCAGTGCCGGGGCCAGGGCGATGCTGGTGGCCGCGGGCCGCGAGTAGGGCCGGTCAGCGAGGGCCGGTCAGGGCCCCTCGATCTCGGCCTCGAAGGGCGTCGCGGGCTGCGGCCCGCCGACCGACCGAGGCCCCGTCTGGGCGACGATGACGCCGACCAGGATCAGCCCTGCCCCCAGCAGCTGGATGACCGCCAGGCGCTGGTCGAGCAACATGAAGGCCAGGAGCACGATGAAGACGGGCTCGGTCGTGCTGACCAGGGCCGCCTGGGCCGCACCGATGCGCTTGGCACCGGCGTACAGCGCTCCGATGGCCAGGAACGATGCGATGAGGCCGATCCCGAGCAGGGACGGCCAGGCGGCCGCGGGGATGGATCGCGGGTCTGGCGGCGTGCCGGTCGCGGTCGCGATGGCGCTGAAGACGACAGCACTGGCCACCATCATGAGCGCGGTCGTGACCGCAGAATCGTGGGCTGGTGCCGAATCGGCAGGAGCCTCGCTGCCCAGCCGGTCCCGACGTTCGCCCGAGAGTCGGGCCGAGAGCACGATCCACACCGCGAAGATCGCGGCTGACGCCAGGATCAGCCCGAGGCCATCCCAGGGCACGCCCGCAGCGACGTCCAGACCGCCGAGAGCGAGGACCACGCCGACGAGGGCGAGGGCGAGGGCGAACCACGGCCGACGACCCGCAAGTCGAGTCGCGAAGCGCAGTGACAGGAGCGCGACGAAGATCGGGTAGAGGTAGACGAGCACGCCGGCGAGGGCCGCGGGGATGATCTCGATGCCCGCGTAGTACGT